>JAUWBL010000050.1 GCA_030601715.1 Candidatus Geothermarchaeota archaeon
TTCTTGACGAGTTTTGAGACATAGATGAGGGCCTTTGAAGGGATGCAGCCGTAGTTGAGACACTCCCCTCCGAGTCGGTCCCGCTCAACCAGGATTGTATCCTTTCCCAATTGGGCAAGCCTTATCGCAGCGACATAGCCACCCGGACCTGCTCCTATGACGGCAGTGTCAACGCTACTAGACATGAGTCACAGCATCTCGATAAGGAAGAGCCCCGGCTCCCTGAAGGCAGGGAAGATCCAGTCTCCGGGCTGGAGCGCGTAGGCGCTACCAATTTGGGCGGCCTCCTGGGCCAGGCACGGGGCGAAGAAGCCGATTCTTCCCTGGCGCTGGAGGATCATACACCTGTCGCGAAGCACCCTCGTAAGAACCATGAATCTATAGAGAGTTGTCAGCTCTCCTTGGGAGAGCTCGGGTTCCTTCTTTTCGTCGTATCTTCCGTCTGAACCAAGGATGGTCAAGGTCTGCGACGTCATGCCGTCACCAAATCCAGGGCTCTACTTCGGAAGCCCTCTTCGTCGAGGAAGCGAAGGATGAAGAATTCTCCGGCTCTGTATGAGCTCCTGACGAGAGGCCCTGACACCACGAGAAGAAAGCCCATCTCCTCTGCGATGTTCTTGAAATACCGAAACTTGTCTGGGTGGACGAATTCATGGACTTGGATGTTTCGTTTCGATGGTCTCAGATACTGCCCCATCGTCAGAATGTCTACGGATTCGCTTCTCAGGTGCCGCATGGTTTCCACAACTTCCTCGTCCTGCTCGCCGACGCCGAGCATTAGGGAAGACTTCGTGAGGATTCTTCCATCGAGACGCTTAATGGTGCGGAGAACGCTGAGTGACTGAGAGTAGCTGGCTCTAGGGTCTCTCACCAACGGCGTGAGTCTCCTCGTTGTCTCCACGTTGTGGGCTATCACATCTGGACGAGCCTCCACAACTGTTTTGATATCACGCACACTGCCACGAAAGTCGGGGATGAGGACCTCGATCCGAGTCTCTGGTCCTGCCTCCCTAACAGCCCTGATGGTCTCGGCGAAGTGCGCTGCTCCGCCGTCTGAGAGATCGTCTCTGCAAACCGACGTTACCACAACATAGTTCAGCCCCATCTCCGATACTGCTCTGGAAAGTCGGTGGGGCTCGAAGGGATCAAGGAATCCCCCGGGCTTCCCGCTCGTAACCGCACAGAATCTGCACCCCCGGGTGCAGACATCGCCCATGATCATGAAGGTGGCTGTGCCTCCGCCCCAGCATTCGCCTATGTTTGGGCAGTGGGCCTCTTCACAGACGGTGTGAAGCCCGTAGTGGTTCAGGATTCTCCTGACGTTTGCGTGGATGGTTCCTGAAGGGACTCGAACCCTCAGCCAGTCAGGCTTCCTCGGAACCGCCATGAAACAAACCTTGGGGACGTCGCTCTAATTAATCGAGAAAGACGGCGCCACCCAACTTCGTTGGTCCTTATACCGCCGTTGCATAGTTGGACATGAGGGACATTCGTTTAAGGATGTTTGGGTAGAGATGAAGGGCTTATCTTCTCACGATAACTCGTCTATGGAGAGTGGCTTCTCGTGACAAGCGAAGTTCTAGGAAGACCCGGGGAGAAGGTTGTACTGCTTGGCAATGAGGCCATCGCAAGAGGCGCCGTAGAAGCTGGGATAGGGGTTGCCGCTGCCTACCCAGGAACCCCGAGTTCCGAAGTTCCAATGGTGCTGGCTAGTGTGGCAGATGAAGTGGGGTTTTACTTCGAGTACTCTACAAACGAGAAGGTAGCCTTTGAGACGGCTGCCGGAGCGGCGTGGTGCGGGGTAAGGGCCATTACAGCCATGAAGCACTTCGGGCTGAATGTAGCATCTGACTCAGTTCTTCCTGTTGTGTACACCGGGGTGAGAAGTGGCCTCGTAGTGATGGTGGCAGATGATCCCTCCGGATGGAGTTCTGCACAGTCAGAGCAGGACACAAGGTACTATGCCAGGCTCGCTAGGATGCCGATGATTGAACCGAGCAACCCCCAAGAGTGTCTGGATTACACAAAGCTCGCCTTCGATATCTCCGAGGAATTCGAGATCCCCGTCTTCCTTAGAACTACAACGAAGGTCAGCCACTCCATAGGGACAGTAGAACTGGGGGAAATCAGAGAGCCTAAGACACGGGGGGAGTTCAGGAAAGATCCAGGTAGGTTCTACAGCATCAGACCTCGATTACAGGAATTACACGGGAGAGTGGACGATAAACTAGGACGGATAGAAGAGAAGTACGGTCAAAGACTCAACCAGGTCTATCCTGGGGAAGGAAACATAGGGATTATCGCATTGGGAGTCGGCTTTGAGTATTGCAGAGAAGGGCTACTGCAACTAGGGTTAACCACCCCAATTGCGAAAATCGGTATGACACATCCCATGTCGGAGGAATTCATAACAGGGTTCATCGAAGACAAAGAAGCGGTTCTAATTCTAGAGGAGCTGGAACCGATCATAGAGGATTTTGTGAAGCAAGTGGCCAAGGATGTCAACCCGAAGCTAGTTGTTCACGGCAAAGATATGCTTCCGAGATCTGGTGAGTACAATCTTGAGACGATCCTGCCTGTCTTAGGAGAGGTCTTCGGGAAAAAGCCGGAGGTAGACTTCAAGGCTCACGAGAGACAGGTCAGAGAAGCAGAACGAGGACTTCCTCCTAGAAAACCTGTTCTGTGTCCCGGTTGTCCTCACAGATCGACATTCTATGCTGTGAAGGAAGTCTTCGGAGATAGAGCGGTATACGCTGGAGACATCGGCTGTTACATACTGGGGATATTCGAACCAATCGAAATGCAGGATTTCGTTATCAGCATGGGGGCAAGTGCCGGTTTAGCCCACGGCATAACGAGAGTTAGTGACCAAGATGTTGTCGTGTTTATGGGAGATTCGACCTTCTTCCACTCTGGCCTGCCTCCACTAGTGAATTATAGTTTCAACGCCAAAAGGTCCCCACTCGTCGTAGTCATGGATAACGCGATCACCGCCATGACCGGTCATCAGCCCCACCCAGGATCTGGCTTTACTGGAATGGGAGAAAAAGTCAAACCTGTGAAGATAGAGGATGTCATTAAAGGTTTCGGAGCAAAGGTGCGGGTGGTCGGTGCTTTCAACCAAAGGAAACTCATCGAGGCTTTGGAGGAGCTTAGGGAGATAGAAGGTCCAAGGGTCTTGGTGGCCAGAGGAGAATGTAGGCTTCTCACCAGGAGGAGGCTGAAGAGTAAGGGTATACCCATTGTGAAATACGTCATAGACGCGGATCAGTGGAAGGTACATGAGGATCTGGAGGAAATTGCGGAGCAGTTTGCCTGTCCCGCGTTTATGCAGGGAGAAGAAAGCGGTTACTACATAGATCTGGACCTCTGCTGGGGCTGTGGCGTCTGTAAGCAGATATTTCCTGTCGGGGTGGTGGAGGCCCTTAGGCGTGAGGCTTTATGAAGTTCGATGTCATGTTGACTGGAGTCGGAGGAGAAGGGGTTCTAACCTCGGGAGTAGTTATAGCTAGAGCTGCCAACCTGGAAGGTCATTACGTTCGTGGAGTTCAGCTGCACGGTCTTGCCCAAAGAGGTGGTGTGATACCGACGTTCGTCAGATTCGGGTCAGAAGACGAGATCCACTCCCCGGGGATAATGCAGGCTAACGCCGACCTAATCTTGGCCTTCGAACCCCTCGAAGCTGTGAGAGCGTGCTACTACGCCAGAAAAGAGAAGACGATCTTCGTGATTAGCGACCACCGATATATTCCAGTTTACTCCAGCATCTTGGACATACCTTATCCCAAGTTGGGGGAGATTACTAGGAGAGTTATTCCCTTCTCGA
Organism: Candidatus Geothermarchaeota archaeon; assembly: GCA_030601715.1. GTDB lineage: Archaea > Thermoproteota > Nitrososphaeria > Geothermarchaeales > JAUWBL01 > JAUWBL01. The sequence goes on from JAUWBL010000050.1 coordinate 3,827, forward strand.
AGAAAGTCAGTGTCTTCTCTGCGCATAGGCTTGCCAAGGAGAAACTTGGAAACATGATCTTGGGGACTACTGTGTTGATAGGTGCAGCTACTGGGATGGAGGCGCTTCCTCTAGAGGAGGACAATGTTCGTAAGGCTATAGAGACCACTGTGCCTGGGGAACTAGAGAAGAACTTGGAGGCCTTCGAACTAGGCCTGAAGCTTGGAAGAAGCGAATAGTCTCCTGTTTTGCCAGTTCCCGGCTCTCTTAGGGAGTCTCTATCCCTCAGAAGCAACGCTTCAGCAAAACCTCAGCTAGAGGTCTGACTCGGCTTTCCCAGCGACAGTGCTTTCTACGGTGTGCACGGAGCGCCCTCGAGGCGGGAAGGAGCACGATCAAAGAATTGGTGCTCGATGCGTCCAAGTGTGAAGCCTTTTGTAGAACCCCAATTGTCCCCTTCATAGCCTGATGTGGCGGTGCAACGAACTGACTGAGACGGAAGAGAGCTTGGAGGAGCCGGAGGAGCCAACCATACTTGTGGGGAAAAAGCCCGTTTCTCGATACCTGACGTCGTGCCTGACGGTCGTCAACGCCAACCACGATAAGTTTTGGGTCGAAGGGATGGGCCAAGCTATCTCGAAGGTGGTTGACATAGTCAACTTCTTCATGAGGTTCCACAGCGAAGGGCAGGTGGAGATAACAGACTTTCAGGTTGACATGGTGCCGAGAGACATCGTCCACGGTCTTCCGAAGCACGTCTCCCGTCTGCGGATTCAGCTGAAGGTGAACAGGTAGGCTTACTTGCGCGCTTTTCAGCGCGTACTTGACCTGGCAGCTTCTTGACAGCTACTCTCGCTGGGCGCCCCTTTCTGCAACTGTGAGGCCATTGGGCGTTGAGTCCCGTAGTGATTGCCCACCCTCTTTGATTCGGTAGATCCCATCTGCCGTTGGAATGTATCTGCGGATGAGCTACTGACTGCCCGAGGCGCGACCTCGGCTTCTTCGGACTGTTCGGGCTGGTAGAAGACTTCGAGCGTGCTTACAGCAGTTGGGAACCATTAAAGGATCTCAGGCATGATCCTAGTGTTCCGCATGCAAACTGATCACGCTCTAGGCGGTTACGACACGCGGTGTCTCTCTCTGTGAAAGCCGGTAATGTGGAAGCGCTCATAGACGAGATCGTCAGGCGAAAGCCCGGCCTAACTAAGCACAGGGTCCAAGAGCTTGCCAGTGAGAGGAGGGAGCAGATCCCAAACATCTCGGAGTACACGGCGGTCCTCCTGGTTGCTGTGGATATGGGCGTCAAACTCTCCCTAGACGTCCCTACCTTCACTCAGATCGAGAGGCTGGTAGAAGGCCTTAATAATGTGAAGGTGAGGGGAAGGGTTCTCTTCGTCAAAGACGAGAAGCAGTTCACGCGAAAGGACGGTAGACAAGGCTCTTTCATAAGAGCTCTGATCGGAGACGCAAGTGGGACCTGCAACGTTGTGTTCTGGGACTGGCCCCGCAAACGGCTCGACGATCTAGGCTTCTTGGAGAACAGCGTTGTTGAGGTCGCCCAGGTCAGAACTCGGCTCTCCCTCGTGGGAGAGGTCGAAGTCCATGTCAATGCTACGGGGGAGATCAGGGAGGCCTTGAAGCGGGATGACGAGTTCCCAGCGATCTCGGATTTTCTGGTTTCGCTTTCAGATGTGGAACCTGGTGGGCCGACTGTTCACTTACGAGGACAAGTTGTCAGCAGCCCTCTAATACGGGAGTTCCAGCGTGCGGACCGGGGGCCTGGTGTCGTGGCTCGGTATCGGATAAGTGATGGCGAGACATCCACTAACCTAGTCCTGTGGGACGAAGCGGTGGAGCTCTATAGCTGGATCCAGCCGGGGTCGAACATCGCCGTTTTCAATGGTAAGCCCAAGACTGGCCTGTCGGAGGAGATCGAGATTCATGTGGGGAAGATGTCCCATCTCGCGCTGATCAGTGGCGGAGTCGTGGAGGAAAGGTTCCCAGTCGTATCCCTCAAGACGCTGAAGGAGGGGTACAACATGTCGCGGCTCTACGTAAGGATCGACGCTGTGGGTGTTCAGAGAGTGTCGCGAAAGACCAAGTCGCGGACTGTTTCCCTTCACGCATTGGATGCTTCAGGAGAGGCGACTGTTACCTTTATGGGGGGCGGGGTCGACGATATGGTTCATCTGACCCCAGGGAGCGTCATTTCCGTCTCCGGCATGAGGATGAGATCCAGAAGAGACGAAATCTTTCTCTTCTGTGACGAATCGACCAAGGTTGAGCTCGACCCAGATGTACCCCCAGCGGTGACCTTGCCGGAGGCGTCTCTGGAAACTACCCGCCTAGACGACGTCTCGGTCTTCCACAGAGTCGTCAACGTACAAGGGCGAGTTGTACGGGAGCCATTGGAGGAGGAGATGGTCTCAGGGATAGCGGATGTGAGGGGGGAGTTCTACATCGAAGACGGCGAGAACCCCGCCAGGATATCCTATCTAGGCGAACTGAAGAGTTTCTGCTCCGACGAGCTCGAGGTGGGAGACAGGATCAGGGTCACCGGTTCTCTGGTGGACACCGCCTCAATGACCGCGGATGCCCCCTACGTACCCCTGAGGCTGCGAGCCTATTCCAGAGTAGCCAAAGTATCCTAGTTCAAGCGCTAGCATTTCTTTTCCATGAACTATTAGAACGGAGGGTAGGGATTGAAGGGGATCGACTCAAGCCTTGGGCTATTCGTGGCTGTTTCATTGTTGGTCATCCTCTCCCCACTCGACCTCTATGCCTTGGACGGCTACGAAGTTGTCTCGGCGAACGCTTGGGTGTTCCGGGACGGGCTCGTGTACGTCGAACAGGTTTTGTTGGTGAACGTAACTCAACCGACCGTTGTGATTCAGCTGTTGTCCGCAGAGACCGAGAACCTGATAGTCGTGGATGAAAACGATACGCTTCTGGACCATGAGCTTCAGTTTGGCTTCTTGACGGTTTTCAGCCTTGGCGCATCGGCTGCGAAGGTGGAGTATGACACTTGGAGCCTTACAGAGAAGGAGGCCGGGGTGTGGACCCTCCTCATGACCACAACTCATGACATCACCGTTCTGATGCCGGTGAACTCGACCGTCATATTCGTCAACGAGCCTCCTGTCGCGATAGGAACAGAAGACGAGAGACTGGTTCTCTCCCTCGACGAAGGTTCGTGGGAAATCAGCTACGTGCTGGAGATCTCGTACGCTCCTCCCCCCGGAGACGCCGGAGATGTCTTAGTGGGCGTGCCCTTCGAGTATTGGGTCATCGGCGTGTCGGCGGT
>JAUWBL010000128.1 GCA_030601715.1 Candidatus Geothermarchaeota archaeon
GAAGGGCGTCGCGTTTGGTGGCCTCGTTTCGCTTGACCTCGAGGATAACCTCTCTTCCTTCCCTATCGACCGCAAGTATGTCGATGTACCCGCGAGGGTGTTCTTTCTCGATCTTCAAGGGTTTGAGCCCCTCCTCTATCAGTTGAGGACGAAGAAAGATCGCCCTCTGCATCACCCTTTCCGTGGCGTACATGGCAAACTATGCGCTGTCTTCTAAGGAACCGGAGAGGATCGTCTTCAACGCCGTGAACTCGATCCTCAGCACCTCTCTAGGCGTTCTTCTCAATCCCTCGATGACCAGGGCGCCATCTTCTGCGTGAGTCCTAATGACTGTCCCGGCGGGTTGCCAGTTCACGGGCTTGTAGCCGTAGGGCCTATGGAGCAAGCAGGCGCCGTCACTCTTGATTATGAGGATCCTTTCTCCCTCCCCAAGGGTCGATGCAGCCCTGCCCTTGTAGCTCACCGCGCAGGATCCCACGACGAGGACCACCTCTCTGTTCCTGATCGCCCTTCTGATGAGCCGTTCGGCCTCCTGGGGTGTTGGCCTCGACTTGAGATTCATCGCCTGTTCACTGGAACCTAGGGTCGAGAACTGGTCTGGAAGGGCGTGTCAACATGGAGACCAGCATGGCTCTACCAGGTGTCATGTCGAAGCTCGGCGAGAGGTTCGGAGTACCCTTCCCCCACGTACACAATGTCTTCCACTCTGACCCCTCCCAGTCCGGGCACGTAGAGGCCTGGTTCTATCGTTATCACCTGACCTTCGACCAGTTCATCCTCATTGGTGGATATCCTTGGGTATTCATGCACGCTTATGCCTACCCCATGCCCCAATCCGTGGAGGAACCGGTCCTCGACACCATACTTCCTAAAGACCTTGACCGCTTTCGAGTAGATCTCGTTCACCTTCACTCCGGCTTTGACGAAGCTCAGGGCCTGAATAAGGGCCTCCAGGGTTTGGTCGGCCATTCTGGCCAGCCGTTCGTTCATTCTTCCCTTGGAGTAGACTCGTGTGAAGTCGGAGCAGTACCCCTCATACCTCGCACCGCTGTCCACCAGCACGATGGAGTCAGCCCCGATCCTGCTCTGCGAGGCGACCCCGTGGGGGAGTGATGAGCGCCGGCCACTTGCCACGATGGTTGAAAAGGCTGGCCCCTCGGCCCCCTCCTTCCTGAAACGGTACTCCAGCTCTGCCGCCAAGTCGGCCTCCGTTTCGCACTCTTCTAGAAGATCCGGAACCATGCGGAGCGCGGAGCATGTGATCTCCGCGGCTTTCCTCATTCTGTCGATCTCGATGTCGTCCTTCACTGAGCGAAGACGATCTATCTCCTGTCCCACAGAGGCTAGCTTCTCAACGCTTCCACGGATCCTTTCGAAGGTCGGGGCGTCGAGTGAGTCGTAGAGGACCTCGTTTGCTTTCCAGGTTTCCCTAATCATCGAAAGGAGGAAGTCGGTCCTATCCCTTTCCTTGGGAATAAGGATAGGCGATGCGCCTGCCTCGATCTTGACGCGTTCCTCTTCCATTGGAACCGTCAGGAAGTGTTGGTCATCGGGACTCACAACCAGCGTAGTCGTCGAAGGTTCGCCCCACGGTCCTGAGAGGCCGGAGAAGTAGAACACGTTTTCTGTCCTCGTCAGCAGGACGATGTCCGCGTTCTTCTGTTGCAAGAGCATGAGGAGTTCTTCGGTTCTCTCGGTATACATGTCAGATCTCAAGGAACTTGGAGTCGCCTCGCCTTGAAATCTTTCTTGCCTCTGTTGGCCATCCGAAGAAACTTTAAATAGATCATTTCTTTCAGAATGAATTTTGATGGGTGTAGTGCCAGGATAGACGCGCAGAACGGGGAGCCCCACATGGAAGAAGAGGAAGAAGACGAGGAAGAGTGGGAAGAAGAGGACTGGGAAAAGGAAGACTGGAAAAAGGAAGACTGGGAAAGAGATTGGGAAGCTGAAGAGTGGGAATAGGTTACAGCCGCTGTTTATCATCCTAGCCGGATGACTCCCTTCTCTCCGTGGAAATTTACCTGACACCGTGTCCAGTTGACTCTGATTAGTTTAGGAACTCGGGGTTCTTCGTGCGCATCTGAGTTCATGTCTGAAAAGGCCTGTCTCAACGGCTTTCGCAGGTATCCCTGTCTAGATCAGCCTGGCCATCTGCTGGTGTGACGGATGGCTCTGTTCGTTTGCGCGGATTGTCAACCGTCTTCTTGCTCCCTGCTCTATCTCTTGGAAATCTGAGTGGATGAGCGGACCCACCCAGGTTTTTCTGGGTAGATTGTGAGAACTCAGCCACTGGCCTGCGCCACCTTTATCCCCCCTTCAAGGCGATATTACTGTCTGTCTTGAGGCATGACGAACCATGATTCATCCGATAGAAGACCGGTATGGCAGTGCAGAGATGCGTGAGGTTTTCAAGAAGGAGCGTTGGCTCGGGCTGATGCTTGATGTCGAGGTAGAGCTTGTACGTGCCCTAGCGGAACTGGGCTACGTTCCCACACCCGCGGTCGAGGAGGTTTCCGCCGCCGCTGAGAGAGTCAGCCTCGACAGAGTGGCCGAGATAGAGGCTGAGACGAAGCACGAGACCATGGCTGTTGTCTCGGCTCTGGCCGAGCAATCGGGGGACGCCAGCGGCTATGTCCATCTCGGAGCCACATCCAACGACGTCTTGGACACGGTGACGGCCATGCAGCTCAGCCAGGCTCATGACATAATGGATTCCAAGCTCAGGCGGCTGCTGAGGGTCCTCTGCGATCTGGCCAGAGGAGAGAATGGGACGCTGTGTCTGGGGAGAACCCACGGCAGGGCAGCCATACCCATGGTGTTTGGTTTCAAGTTCGCGGTCTATGCGTCGCAGATTGGTAGGTGCATCGACCGCTTGGGGAGGGCTCGTCAAACCGCTTGTGTCGGGAAGATGAGCGGAGCGATTGGGACTATGGCTGAGTTTGGGAGCGACGGCCTCGAGTTGCAGCGTCGCGTCATGACGAGGCTGGACCTTGGAGAGAGCGATATCTCGACTCAGGTGGTTCCGAGGGATCGGTTGGCTGAGTTCCTCCTAGCCGTGTGTCTGAGTTCCTCGGTGCTAGAGACCATAGCCAGCGAGGTTCGGAATCTGCAGAGATCCGAGATCGACGAGGTTGCTGAGCCTTTCACGTCGGAGCAGGTGGGGTCAACCGCGATGCCTCACAAGAGGAATCCGATCCTGAGCGAGAAGATATGTGGGCTGGCCCGACACCTCAGAGGCATCTGCGTGGGAGCCTTGGAGAACGTGGTGTTGGAGCACGAGAGGGACCTCACCAACAGCTCATTCGAGAGGGTGACCTTGCCAGAGGCCTGCCTCCTCTTCGATGAACAGCTGGACTCCATCCTGAAGGTGCTGTCGAACCTTGAGGTTAACCGAGAAAGGATGATGAGGAATCTGGAGGAGATGGGTCCCGTGATCATGTCGGAGAACGTCCTGCTCAAGGCTACGCTGAAAGGAGCGAACAGGCAGGAGACGCACAGGAGGCTGAGAGAAGCCGCGATGAAACACGCGGCCACGGACCTGTCCTTCGCTGATCTCTTGCTTCGGGACGAGTACATCGGAAAGTTCCTGAGCAAGGAAGAGTTGTCTCAGGCTCTCGAATTCGACGCGGCTGTGGGCGCGGGCCCCCAGCAGATCGACACGGTGTGCGCCGCTCTCGAGGTTAGGCACCTCTAGTCTTTGCGAGAGCCTCCTTGATGTTGCGTGCGATTCCGGGACCTATGGCGGGGATTTTCTCCAAGTCCCCAAGGGAGGCCCGGGAAACGTCGCCGAGGGTCTTGTAGCCAGCACTATACAAGTTTCTGGCTCGAACCCTCCCCACGCCCTCTAGGGTCACCAGCTCTAGGAGCTGGGGTTTGATCCCGTATTTCATCCTTTTGGAGAGAACGATGAGGTCGTCCGCGGGTCCGGTCCTTCGTAGCAGGTTGGCCAGTCTGGAGGCGGCGTAGAGTAGCCATTCCCCCGTGTAGGCGGCGGCGTGGAGGTCTCCCGGCTGAACCCTGTGCCTGTCGAATATAGTGTTTTCGCTGACCTCGCTCACCCAGTCGTGCAGCGTCAGGGCTGTCTTGAACTCCTGAAGGTAGTCGAGGTAGGAGTAGCTGAACAGGTGTG
>JAUWBL010000155.1 GCA_030601715.1 Candidatus Geothermarchaeota archaeon
ACCGAGGAGACGCGCGCCCTCCAAGGGCTGATGACCCGCCTGGAGAAGGAGAGGGAGCTCCCCGAGCCCCTCCCCTGGTAGAGTGAAATGTCGGAGAGGGTCCTCTACTACCTGGAGCAGAGCGGCGAACCCCACCCCGGCTCGTTGGCCATAAGGATCATCGAGAGCCTGCCTCGAAGCATAGCACTCGGCAGGCGCTCCCCCACCGTCCTCGCCATGGCCTACTACATAGCCCAGTTGGTGGAGGGGGACCCCATATCCCAAGAAGAAGCGGCGAGCCTCTACGGCGTCAACCAACAAACCGTCTCCAACTGTCTCCGAGCGATCATAAAGAAGGCCCCCGAGTTCAAGGAGGCGCTGAAGCTCGGCAACAAGCACAGATCCCTCCTCGCCGAGATCCACAGCCGAGAGGAGCAGCTCCAGCACCTTGAGCACCAGAGAAGAGAAGCCAAGCGCAGAATACCTAAACTCAAGAACCGCATCCAGCAACTTCGCCGGGAACGGGAAGAACTACGGGGGACGCACCCCTTCAAGGGGGAGAAGCCACAGCGCTGGCCTGAAGAAACAACAGTTCAAGGAACAGGTACAACAACTCAGACGTGAGCCCGTCCCTTCCTTGACACAGACAGCCACTTCAACCGAAGCCCTCCTGACAACCCCCAACCTTTTTGTCTCCCATCCCCCTTCGAGGGTTGTGATGAGACTATGTTGAAGCCTACCCACGTGGTGATAGCCGAGCGGCATGGCCGTTTCGTAGGGGTGGCCTACGGCTCCGGGGTGCTGGCCAACACCGTACCCCACTCAACCCAATCTGAGGTGATTGAAGATCTCCAAGCCTCCGGGTTGGATACGGTTGGATTCGTCGGGGCGTCTGACTCCGTGGCTGATCTGATCTTCGATCTATGGGCTGGCAGGAATGTGCAGAGCAGGGCTTCCGAGATGGACCTGGACTTCTCCGGGCTGACAGAGAAGACGAGGAAGGTTCTCACGGCTGTCAGGAAGATCCCCCCTAAAGAGACCCTCAGCTACAGTCAGGTTGCCTGCATGGCCAGCCTCGACGGGGCTGCCAGATTCGTCGGGAACGTGATGGCGGCCAACAGGTTCCCCCTGGTAGTGCCCTGCCACAGGGTCGTCAAGGCCGACGGTTCTGTCGGAGGCTATGGCTACGGCTCCGAGACCAAGGCTGAGATCCTGCGACGAGAAGGATACCAGCACGTCAGGGTCTGAGGAGAATCACCTACCAGACAGCCTGTGCGATTCCAGCCAGATGTTTCGCAATCCACTCATTCGTCGAGCTGACGCCGTCGATCCAAGTGCGATATCTGCCGTAGTCGAGGCAGAACCAGAGGCTCAGAGGGTTACTCGGCTAAGGTGGATACGTGGGCGGAGACCTCTTCGCCCCTCCGCCGCAGCTCCTTCAAGAGCCGCGTCTTCTTGCTTCGGTACTCTTGGAAGGCGAGCCTCCTGTTCGAATACTCCCTTTCAACTCCCCTGAGCTCACTGAGCCCCTCCTCAACCCTACCCGCTCTCTTGAGAACACCCCTGTCGCGCTCCGTCAGCTCATTCCTCCCAAAAAGCGCGCTGCGCTTGGAGCCGAGCCTCCTGCCGATCTCGCTCAGCTTGTGGTAGATCTCGGTGCGGCTCCTCAAGAAGACCTTCCTTTTGATCCTCTTCCGCGTGTACCGCTCTTCAAGGCGAAGAAGCTGATCCAGAGCCGACAGCTGTTCCTTCACCACCCGCAAATACTTCCGAGTCTCAGCCGAGACCCCCCCCATAACTCTGACGGGGAGGAACCTGTAACCCGCATACACCAAAGAGCCGAGAAGGACGAGGTACGACAGGGGCCCGAACAAACCCCTGTGAACGTCGAAGATGCTGTAGGAGAACTCCCCCTCAAGATCGAAGATCTCCTCGACTCCCCTCTGGGGCAGGAAGGGGCTGATCTTGGAGAAGGTTTCGGAGGAGAAGATACGACCCCCCGGAGCCTTCAAGACGACCTCCACCGTGTCCGCCAGCATCTCCAAAGGGTTTCGGAAGGCCACACTGTACCTTTCGGTTCTCTGGACCAAACCCCATGCTTCGGAGGAGACCGGGACATCGTATCGCAAGATCACCGTATATCCACCGCCGCCGGGTATGTCGTAGGGGAGGGGGATGGACGGATCCCCCGTTATCCCGGTGTCGACTTTCAAGCCCAGGAGGGATGTGGCTTCGAAGTTGGTTGCTCCCTCGGGGTACCGATAGCGCACAGAGATGTCCTTCTCCACGGGGTTTTTACCCCTGTTTCTGATGTCAAGCCTATCGGTCACGTGTGCTACGCCCTCCGAGCCAAACTCGATCTCCTCCCTAACCTCGGCGAAGACTAGGTAGACCCGAGCACTGAACCGCGCGTTGAAGGTTATGTCGGACACGCTCAGCACCCCCGGATCCACGTCTTCAAGGCTGAGGGTCAGGTTCTCCGAACCCCCTCTGCTGTACCTGTCGGGGAATTCTACCGAGTCGAAGCCCGGAGGAGGATCCACGACCGTCTCCAAAAACCGAACTTTGTTCTTGAAGAAAGGATGGTCGGGTACCCTAGCCACGTATTCATCGGTTTCGGGATTGGTCAGCACAGAATGGGCGTAAGCCCAGAAGCTAACCACCACCTGATCCTCCGGAGGGATCGTGACGTCATCTCCTATCTCCACGATGAAGAACGTCGAGCCCCCCTCCTTCTGTGTCGCAACGTTCAGGATCGTGGCGTTTCCGAGGGAGGCGTTGGAATAGGTAATGAGATCCGCGGTCTCCTCGGGGTATCCGATCTCAAAAACCGAGGGAGCAACCACAGACTCACTGCCAGGGTTGGACAGGGTGACGACCGTCTCAAAGACAACGCCCCCGCTGTAGCTCTGGAAGAGTATGGAGTGGTGCACCGACACCTCGACGGCCTCCTCAGATGAAGCCTCGGGAGTAGGCGTCAAAAACATGAGGATGAAGGCCCCTGCGAGACACACGAGAAACAAGCGCTTCAAGGAGGAATCACCTGTCAATTAGACCCTAAGGAACCTACAAAAGCTTTGGAGAGAGCATCGGACCTCCTTCCAGCAAAGATGGGCATCACTTAGGTCTGTTCTCCTCAACTGACCCTTATGCTGCACACAGCGTTAGGGGGTGTTAACTCCAGATCATAGCCCATGAGCTTTGTGGCGATGAAGTGGGGCTCCGCCAGCAACCCCTTCAGCCCCTCCACGTGAGCGACCTCCACCAGCGCCATAATCTTAGGCTCCCTTTGGTCCCGTCGGATTCTCTGAGTCGCGATCCAAGCCAGCCTGCTCGCCATTAGGGCGTTCCTCTCATCCATCAACACCCTCCATATCGACGGGAGGTGTGTCCTGAGTTGCTCCATCCTCTTCCTGTTCCTGTCTAATACCATATTCTTCCGGCCCCTCTCCCACAGAACGGGATCGTCGATGCTTCCCCTTGAGATCCAAGGCAGAAGACGAAGATTCTTCCTTTCTTGGACCGTCATGAGCATGCGGATCCTCCAACGCTTTTCGGGCTCATCCATGCCTATCAGCCAGATGTTGGCGTCCACGCAGCCTAGAGCGTCGCTCCCTCCCATGAATTCGCTCGCATCT
>JAUWBL010000116.1 GCA_030601715.1 Candidatus Geothermarchaeota archaeon
AAAGGACTCCACCACCTCGGGCTTCCAGAGGACGCATTGTTCCAGGAAGGTTCCGGAGATGCTGAAGGCCACCTTGAACCCCCTGTCAGCGTCCTTGAACCTCTCTATCTCGTCCAACAAGACCCCGTTGGAGGGGAGATAGCACTTCATGGCGGCTCTCTCCAAGACCTCCTTGTTCAGAGCCGTGTCGAAATACAGGTCGTTGAGCTGCTCCGCGGATAGGCTCCGGCCGCCATTCGCTGGAAGGTCCACCAGCCCTTCAGGATCAACAAGCTGCTGGACCTTCCAGCGAATGGCGGCCGGAGCCTATCCGCGGAACAGCTCAACGACCTGTATTTCGACACGGCTCTGAACAAGGAGGTCTTGGAGAGGGCCGCCGCGAAGTGTTATCTCCCCTCCAACGGGGCCTTGTTGGACGAGATAGAGAGGTTAAAGGACGCTGACAGGGGGTTCAAGGTGGCCTACAGCATCTCCGGAACCTTCATGGAACAATGCGTCCTCTGGAAGCCCGAGGTGGTGGAGTCCTTTCGAGCCTTGGCCAACACCGGTCGTGTCGAGTTCCTCGGACAGACCTACCACCACAGCTTGGCTAGCCTGTTTCAGGGTGACACGGAGTTTCTTGACCAAGTCAGGCTGCATCGGAAGACGATCAGGAAACACTTCGGCGTAGACACCAGCTTCTTCGAGAACACCGAGTTCCTCTACAGCAACAACGTTGCGAGGCTCGTCGAGAAGGCGGGGTCTTCGGGGATCTACACGGAGGGCATAGAGAGAATCCTCGGTTGGAGGTCGCCTAACTACGTCTACAGACCGAAGGGAACCGAGAGGATGAAGATGTTGCTCAGGAACTACGGTCTCTCGGACGACATCGGGTTCCGATTCTCCTCCCGTTGGTGGAGCGAGTGGCCACTCACCGCCGACAAGTACGCCGCCTGGCTCAACGCCACGTCGGGCCAGTGCATAAACATATGCCTCGACTACGAGACCTTCGGCGAACATCACTGGCCCGAGTCTGGCATCCGCGAGTTTCTGCGTCACCTCCCCCGGGAGGTCCTCAAACATGACGAAATGAGGTTCTCCACCCCCAGCGAGACGGCGGAACGCTGGGAGGCCGCGGACGAGATCGATGTCCCGGATGAGGCCCCCATCTCCTGGGCAGACATCGAGCGCGACACCGGTGCGTGGCTGGGGAACGAGATGCAGAGGAGTGTCTTCGCTGGGTTGGAGAGGCTGGGACCTATTGTGAAGAGGCAGGGAGATATGGAGCTGTTGGAAGTATGGAGGAAGCTGCAGGTCAGCGACAACTTCTACTACATGTTCACCGGGAGCGGCGGTCCGGGGATCGTCCACAGCTACTTCAGCCCCATGGACAGCCCTCTGGGCGGCTACATAGCGTTTTCCAACATCCTGCTGGACCTCTCAATGCGGACATCCCACATGAGTGAGCGAGGTGGAGGGACCGGAGGTAAAGACCGCTGAGCCGTTCTCTTTGTAGAACCACTGTTTATTCCCGAAAGCATACATCCATGAGAGAGTGATTCCGGATGGACGACCCCCTTGAGATAGCCTTCATGGTGTACGAGTTTCCCCCCGCGATTGTCGGCGGCCTCGGAACCTATGCGGGCGAGATCACGCAACAGTTCGTGAAGTCGGGCCACGATGTCACAGTGCTCTCGCTGAACGACGGCTCCCTTCCGACCCGGGATGTCTGGAAGGGCATCGAGGTGCACCGACCCATTCTCATAGACATGGAGGAGTCCTTCCCCGACTTCGTCCGGGAGGACATCAGGGCATGGGGAAAGGGCATGGAGTTCTTCCAGAGGATCATCGTCTACAACATCCTTTCCAGCGCCAAGCTTCTGAACGACCTCGTCAGGAGGGAGGAGAGACGATTTGACCTGGTGGCGGCCCACGACTGGCTCTCCCTTCCGGGTGGGTTCAGCGTCAGACGAGGGTTGGACATCCCCCTGGTCTTCCACGTTCACTCCACCGAGAAGGGAAGGACCCAAGGAGGCGGCTCCCGAACCATTCATGACATCGAACGCGCGGGTGGCGAGAAGGCGGATCGGGTTATCACAGTCTCCTTCGCGATGAAGGACGATCTCGTGAGCCTGGGTTTCCCTGAGAAAAAAATCCGGGTGTGCTACAACGGCGTCGACGCCGACAAGTACAGTCCTGGCGCTGTGAGCGAGGATGAACGAAGGGTGCTTAGAGAGATGTACCAGATCGGCGAGGACGAGCGGATGCTGTTCTTCGTGGGGAGGCTGGTCTCGGTGAAGGGCGCCGACAGGCTTGTGATGGCCCTGCCCACGATCTTGGAGAATCTGAAGGCGAAGCTCGTCATCGTCGGGCGGGGCGAGATGGAGGATCACCTGCTGAACCTGGTGAGGACAGAGGGGCTCTCCGAAGAGGTCAAGTTCAGGTTCGAGTTCATCTCCGAGGAGGAGAGGATCAAACACTACGCGGCGTGCGACGCGGCGGTCTTCCCGAGCCTCTACGAGCCCTTCGGCATCGTGGCCTTGGAGGCCATGAGCATGGAGAAACCCGTGGTGGTGGGTGCCAAGGGAGTGAGCGGACTGCGAGAGATCGTGACGCCCGCGGGACCCGGACAGTGCGGCTTCCACGTGGATCCCTACAACCCCTACGACATAGCTCAGGGAGTGTTGCACGTCTTTGAAGAAAACTCGAAGCCACAGTTCTTAGGCCGAAACGCCCGCAGACGGGTGCTGAAGGACTTTACTTGGCAGAAGGCCGCTGAGAACACCGCCAACCTATACCTAGAGCTGTTGGAACGATAGCCCAAGAGCAGAAGCCACTGCTCTTTCTTGATCTGACCAGTAGGATGCCTGAGCCTCCATCCTCTTTCTTCTCGGCGCGGAGACAGATGCGATGAGGCCTGTTGGAGGTCAGATTGCAGAGAGGCTTCGTCTTCGCCGACTGGGCATCGGATGGCGGGATCAGCTGGAGAAGAAGCGTGGGCAGGTCGCCCTCAGATCGGTGGCCAACGCCTCGGGGAGGGAGTGGATGACGGTCTCCAGTTGGAGTACCTCCATGAATCCTCGATCTCCCACGTAGTACTTGGCTAGGTTCGGCCTCGAGACCACCCTAGCGTGCAGACGGAAGTACTCCCTCACATCTCCTCCGGTTCCCGCGCTGAACAAAATGAAGTTGAGACTCTGCGCGGCCCTGACACGCTGGAGCCCGGATAGAACCTGTTCTAATCCTTCGGAGAGACCCCGAATCTGTGCGTCTGAGAGGTCCGTCACACAGGTGGCCGTGTCTAGGGAGATCCCCATGACCTCGTTGTTTCCGATGGGTGCCCAGGGACATATCCATCCGAAGGGCGGGACATCCCCTAAGTAGCGCTCGCCGAGGTCCCTCTCCTTCTCCATCAGGTCGCGCCAGAAGTTGCTGCCCCCCTCTGCGAAGTATCTCTCGCTGGCGCCGAGGACCGCTTCGAGCATCGTGGAGGGTCGGGACTCCATCAGAACTTGGAGGTGAGGGTGGAGGATCGATGCTCCGGAGGGAGGCATGAGGTTCAGGTTGATTGTGGGATACCTCTGGTCCGGATCCCTTCGGTGGACGGCCTCAAAGAATCGAATGCAGGCGCTGACGGCGTCGCTCCACATCTGAGCCGTGATGTCGGCAGGGTTCAGGGAGTGTTCCGAGGAGAGGACGCATATCGCGTGGTTCTCCCCGAATGGGAAGAGGTTGGGGAACACCACGGCCTCTCCTACCCTTATCCTTCCCTTCTCAACCAGGTCCGGAGGGAAGCGGGGAGTGCTATTCTCGAGGTTGTCCGGACAGAAGTAGCAGGCATCACGGGACTCCTCAACCCTCGACAGGAGTTCAGGGTCGGCTCGACTCGTCTCCAGGGTCTTGGTTCTCTTGACCCTGTCCATGTTCACGCGGGACCATCGCCCCAAGAGGGGGTCCCTCCTATACTCGATGGTTTGAACCTTTTGCTTGAAGGCGTCGAAGGGGTCCATGAGGGTCACCCTCTTGGTAACCTTCTCAAACCTCAGCGTCACTGGATCATCCTTCCTGCGGCTTGACGAACTCAGAAATGATGGTCGACGGCTGGGAAAAAGCCGGCTTGGGTCAGGTGTAGGTCCTGGCCACCCTCAGTATTCCCTGGGGGTTCAGATAGAAGCGGGTGTCGCCGTCTTCCCTCAGGGCTGAGATGTACTCCAGTTCGATGAGTTTCTCGAGGTAGTTCCACGCGTCTTGTGGGTCTAGGCCCATCCTCTCCGCTAGCTCTCCCGCGGTGAGGGCTCTTTCTTCGTCCGTGGCCCCCAGGTTGTGCAGCCACCCTAGGAGGGACATCTCGTCCACGGGTGCTCTTCCAAACGCGTTCATGACGGTCCCCCTATTGGATCTGGGTTCTCGCAGTTATGATATAAGGTGTGTATTCCGCACTTTCTGCATTGGTGAGGACCCTCGCCCTAGGAGAGATCTGACATCTCTCTACGGGGGGCCACAGAGTGAGAGGCATCGATGGGTGATTCGGTTCCGTGCCGGCCACGCCCCTCCACTTCCTCGCCGTAGCCTTCCTGCACCTCAAGAG
>JAUWBL010000126.1 GCA_030601715.1 Candidatus Geothermarchaeota archaeon
ATCGCGGCGGTGTATGGACCTAAGGAACATCATCCACGATTCAAGGTTTCCCAGGAGAGGGCGATCGTCAACTGCAGATACCACATGGTCCCCTACTCCGTTCCTGAAAGAAAGTCCCCACGACCTTCTAGAAGGGAGGGCGAGATTTCGATGGTGATTAGAGAGGCTTTGGCGCCAGCCCTGATTCTAGAGGAGTTCCCCGAGTCAGGAATCGACATCTTCATCGAAGTCTTGCAGGCGGAAGGGAGCACCAGGGTGACTAGTATAAACGTGGCCGCTCTGGCTTTGGCTGAAGCCGGTCTTCCAATGAGAGATCTCGTCTCGGCGTGCGCTGCTGGGAAGTATCAGGACCACATAGTTGTTGACGTAGGTGAGATCGAGGACAAGGAGGGGCAGGCCGACCTCCCAGTCGCCTTGATGCCGAATCTGAACCAGATTACTCTTCTCCAAATGGATGGACACTTGACTCACGACGAGCTGAAGGAGGCTCTCGATGTGGCGATCGGAGGGGCCAGACATATACACGAGATGCAGACGGATGCCCTGAAGGGAGCGATCCAGAAAATGAGGACGTTGGAAAGCACATGACGCAAGAGTCGAAGCTAACCCTCGCATCCTTCTTGGTCTCAAAGAGAGTTAAGGGACTGATCGAAAAAGGAAAGAGAATCGATGGCAGAGCGCTGAACGAGTTCCGCGAGCTGACCATAGAACCGAATGTGATAAGCATCGCGGATGGTTCGGCGAAGGTGACGCTGGGATCTACCGTGATAGTCGCAGGTATCAACTTCGGATTGGATCATCCTTTCCCTGACACACCTAACATGGGCATGCTGTTCACGGAGGGAGAGATCCTCCCCACCGCATCCCTGCGCGCCAGGCCTGGCCCACCAAGCGAACGGGCAATCGAGCTTAGCCGAGTGGTGGATAGAGGAGTAAGGGAGAGCAAGATGCTACCCATGGAGGAGATGGTCTTGGAACCCGGCGAAAGGGTTCTGAAGGTCAACGTTGACTTTAGCATTCTGGCAGACTCGGGAAACCTGATCGATGCGTCGAGCCTTGCCGTTGTGGCTGCTCTTTCCACCTCGACCTGGCCTGACCCCGATGAACTGAGAAAGAAAACCGGGATCACCGTAGAGGAGGTACCGAGGACCAAGTTGCCGTTGAGGGATCTCCCTGTTGCAGTCACCGTGGCCGACCTCTTCGGGCAGCTGGTATCCGACCCCAGTACTGAGGAAGAGCTTGTCCTCAACAGTCGACTGACGGTGACGCATACCAAAGACGACGTGATATGCGCCATGCAGAAGGGGGGGAGACAAGGTCTGACAACTGACCAGATTCACGAGGCCGTAGGAATGGCTGAAGAGAAGAGCAAGGAACTCCGACAATCCATAATCGATGCCGTAGGAGGGGTAACTCTTGCCGAGAAAGAGAAAAGCTAACATCGCAGCAAGATTCGGACACAGATACGGGAGAACTCTCAGGAAGAGATGGAACGAGATCATGAGGAGGCGGACACAAACCTACACGTGTCCGCAATGTCACAAGAAGGCCGTGAAGAGGCAATCCGTTGGCATCTGGCTATGCAGCAGTTGCGGCAATACTTTCGCGGGGGGTGCTTACGAACCCCTCGTTGTAAAGGCATAAGATGCTGAATGTTTGACTAGGACCTCCGCAGCTGGGTTGACATATCCCGTCTATCCCGCTTAGGCATGTGGAGGAGAAATCAAAGAAGAGGGACGTGGCCTCCCTGTTGCTCACAACCTCTAGAAGAACGAAACCGGGTATCGCGGCCTTCGTCAAACACATGACGAGAGTTGTCCCCTATGCTACTCGTGTTCAGAGAGGCAATTCCGGTCTAAGAGAACTCGCTGCTGAGATGGAGCGACGCGGTACAGACAAGCTGATTATCGTTCAAAACCACAAAGGGAATCCTGGAAAACTCGTCTTTTGCGAACTCAGTGAGGGTATGCTTCGGTTTCGAGCCGTCGCAACAATCAGAGGCGTAGTCCTGCCAAAAGGAAATGGGAAGGAGGAGTGTTCCTCGCTCCGTGTTGAACTTGATGAAGAACTCAAGGAGGATCCCCACGCGCTGAACCTGCATTCTCTCATCCAAGAATATTTCGTTGAGGACATGTTCCATCCTGTGGCGGGGGGGCCTTGCATCTTGCGGATTCAGAAGGACGATGGCCTCTTGATCCTGATCTTTCTTGACCGTGGAACTGGCCGTACCCTTCCCCTCAGCGTGAAGATATCTAGTGTCGAACTCCTAGAGCAATGAAGGCACGATATGAGGCAAACCTGACGTTGGAATTCTGGGACGCTGAGACTGCTGAGACTGTGTACAGGTCAATAGGCGCAGATGTCGCGACAGAAAGAAGACAGATGGTGAAGGTCGCCTTGCATTGGGTCGGGAGGACCTTAACTTTCGAGGTTGCCTCCGACTCCTTGTCGAGGGTCAGGGGCTACATTCGCACTTTCCTGAGGCTCGTACGAGTGTCAGAGACCACCCTTAAGAGCATGCGACGGACGCAAGGTCATGGCTGAATCCCTAATTATGCCGAGATAGGTACTATTCTGTGCGACTGTCTTGGAGCCCTCGCCCCAAATAGCCAGACCATCTGTGGAGTTGTGATCATCGGTAATTGAGCCAGAAGATTTCCCCCCAGCTTCAACAGCACCTGAAGCAGCTAGACGACCTTCAGAACACCCACTCAATGGTGGTTGCCCAGCATCAGAACGTCGAGACCCAGCTCCTCGAAGTCAAGAGTGCCATATCGGAGCTGGAGAAGAGCACAGATGACGTGGAGGTCTACAAACTGGCGGGAACCGTGCTTGTAAGAACAGAAAGACAAAAAGTTCAAGAGGAACTCGATGAGAACAAGACTCTCCTCGAGGCGAGGTTGAGGACTCTTGACAAGCAGAACAAGAGGCTGCAAGAGGAGATCGGAACTCTCACCGGCACCGTGTCCCAGATGCTGAGGAGAGAGCAGCAGAGAGCAAGCTAATGCCCGGTGCATTCTTCCAAGAGGTTGAGTCCCTAGTTCAGAAGATACTTCAGCTTCCACCCGGCAAGGTACTCGCCGTAACCCACAGGAATGCAGATGTTGAATCTGTGACCAGCGCCGCCATACTCTCTCTCTTGATCGAAGGCATGAGACAAGACGTAGAATTGGATACATATTTCCCCGAGGGCGTCTCCGCAAAGGCCTTCGGAGTGGTCTCCCTGCTCGAGGTCGATACCGTGTTCAGGCCGCAGGACATTGAAGACTATCTCGCTATCGTCTTTCTGGACGTGGGAGGACCTGGAGCACTAGGGGAGGCGAAAACACTGCTGGATACTAGCGCGGATCGATGGTTGATCGACCACCACCTCCATGGTGAAGACTTCCTCTCCGCCTTCGACCTCCAACTTGTGGAGAGCGATGAAGTCTCCTCCACGTGTGAGATCCTCTACTATGCCTGCGAAAACAGAGGCATCAAGCTCAACGAGAACCTGAAGAAGGCAATGCTCGCGGCAATCATCGTCGAATCAAGGTTTCTCCGCCTCGTGAGGTGCAGGACACTAGAATTGATGTCGCGCCTTTGCAGAGAAGGAGTCGGTTTGAACGAGGCCTTTTCGCTCCTAGCCTGGGAGCGGGATATCTCCAGCAAATTAGCTGTCCTGAAGGGAATGAAGCGAGCTACCATAATGCGATCGGGGGAGTGGGTAGCAGCCTTCAGCCATGTTGGGGCGTTCCAATCTGAAGTGGCAAACGCTTTGATCTCCGCGGGAGGGGATATAGCTGTTGTGGGCAATGACGAGAATGGAGGCTGCAAGGTCCACATTCGGACATCGGACCGGTTCGTGTCGGAGCTCTCCATAACCGCTGGCAAGGATATCGTGGACTTCCTCACATCCCGCTTTGGTGGTGAGGGCGGAGGACATCCTTCAGCAGCAGCGGCACAGCTGGACGTTCCTATGTCTCAGGTGTTTGCGGATCTCGAACAGTACTTGAAAGATCGCTTCTCCTCCCTGACCAAAGCGAAATTCGTTCGGGTAGAGTGACAAAGAGCATTGCTCGAAACGCAGGATGCGTCACAAGCTGGGGATGTAGCGATCTCCGTTCGGAGCCTTACCTTTTCCTATGGATCATCCGCCGAGCCAGTACTCCGAAA
>JAUWBL010000079.1 GCA_030601715.1 Candidatus Geothermarchaeota archaeon
ATGGGGAGAATCTCTTCGTCGGCGTATCCATCGCTTACCACGACGATGTCGTCAGAGGGGGAAGCCGTTAGGACGAGCTCCAACTCTTTCGCCATCTTCCTGTCAGCCTTGAACCCTCCTCCCTGAGCTCCACAGATAGCAGCAACCGCGAACTCTTCACCCTCCGAAGAGGAGAGTTCGTCGAGCATTTTGACGGACGCGAAGAGAGCGTTTCCGTCCGCCTCTTCCGGGTCTGCTAGCAGAAGGCGTGAGGCGGTCTCGAGGATTTTCTCGCGGCCTAGAATGGGAGTAGAGACGCCTGCCTTGAGCTCGATGTCCGCGTCTCTGTCAACGTTCAGAATGAGAGTTCTCTTGATGTCCGGCTCAGATTTCGCTTGGGGAGTCGTCATGTCTGTCTCCGGGCACTCAAATAGTTGATTCAAAAGAGATAAAAGCTGCGTTCAAACTAGCTCTTTCTCAACGAGAGCCTTGAACTCATCGAACGTCAAGCTTTTCCTTTGACGAAGTTTGTCCGTCGCCGAACGAGCTCGCTCGTCACGCACGACCAGGAGCTCCCTCACTTGGTCGGGAGACAGGTTATTGTCCGTGATGTGCAACGATCCTAGAATGGCCTGTTTCTTGCTCTTGTTACCCGTCAACTTTGCGTGAATCTCATCGCTTCTTGTTCTGAGTATATCGTGCTCCTGCTGCGCTTCGTTTAGGGACACCTGTAGCTGTGTTCCAGCCTGAATAAGTGAATCTTGTGCCTCCTGGAGCTGTCGAACCTTCTCGTGCATTTCTGAAATCTCTCTCTCCAAGTTCCATATCCTTGGCCTCAGACTGTCGAGTCTCTCTTTCAGTTTCGTTTGCCTTCTGAGACCCCGAGTCCACTCCTCGTGAAGGGCTACAGCCTCTCTCGCCCGACGAATCTGCTGCATCATACTTTTCTCTTCCAAAGGATCGGTGTTCCCGGTCTCGAACCTCTCTTCTAGCCTTCGAGCTCTGTCCAAGAGCCTATCATACGAGCCTCTTGGCGGATCAATTTCCTTCAAGCGAGAGGAAATCTCACGGATTTCCTGGATTGAATCCCTCTTCATCTTTCTCAGCTCACGAAGGGCACTTCTCTTCTTCCTGAGCAACTCTCTCTCCCCACGCAAGAGCCTCCTCTGTTCGGTCAACCTGTCTATGTTCTCCCTGATGGCCCTGCGTGTGCCCCTTGCCTGTTGCCCAATGTGTTTCAGGTCTTTCTGCACGTCCCTTCTCTCCAGTGACAGTCTGAAGATCCTCCTCTGTAGACGATCCAGCGCATCTAGAGCTTCTTCGGCCGATGGCTCACGGGACATGCTTCAACGTCTCAGGACGGTCTTCGCATCCACTACCAGTGCACCTCGACTATAGGACACTATCGGATTCAGGTCGAGCTGATCTATCCGGGGGCTTTCCTCCAGTAACCTCGAAACGGACATCAGAATCTCCGCCAACGCGTTTTTGTCCCTAGGCTTCATTCCCCTGAATCCGTCCAGAACAGCTTTTCCCCCAATCTCGTCAAACATTTCCTGCGCGTCTATTGGGGTGAGGGGGACAATCCTGAAAGTCACGTCTTGGAGCAGCTCGACGTAGATGCCCCCAAGGCCGAACATGACGACGTGACCAAACTGTGGGTCTGTTGAGCAGCCGACGGCCACCTCGACGCCTGGCCTGGCCATCTTCTCGACAAGTACACCTCTGATCTCGGCGTTCGGTTTCTCTCTCTTGACCCTCATCACTACTGTGCTGTACGCCTCTCTGAGTCCCTCCCGGGTTGATACGTCGACGATGACTCCCCCGACCTCGGTCTTGTGGAGGATATCGGGGGAAACGATTTTCACGGCGAGTGGGAAGCCGATCTGATCCGAGGCTTTGTCGGCTTCTTGGGGACCTGTAACTAGAACCGAGGGAGGGACGGGGATGCCGTAGCTGGAGAGTAGGTTTTTGCTCTCCACCTCGGTCAAGACAGACCTTCCCTCGTCAACTGCAGCTTCTATGATCTTCGCTGCAACCGACAATTCGTGGAGACGCCTCCGAACGGTAAGAAACGGGTTCCTTGGCGATGCCGTATCCACCAGCTATCCCCAAGCGATGTCAAATCGTCTCTTCTCCTCTGTGTAGAACTCTCGTGATGGCGGCCACGAGCGTGGAGAAGTTGGTCAACTCCAAGGCAGACACTGGGATCAATCCGGGTTCGTCAAAGTATGCCCTTAGAAGCTTCGCAAGTCTGGAGGCGAAAAAGATTTCCTCGTCCTGTATCTTCCTCTCAAGGCTACGAACGAGATGGCTCGACTTGGTTGACCAGCGGAGCTCCCTCTTGAGCACCTCTTCGTCCAAGAGGTCCGTCTTTGTCATTATGTTTACAACGGGAATCATGAACCGAAAGTGTAGGGAGGAAGCGAGGAGGGTAGTCGAGATGAAGTTCCTGGGATCCTTACAGAAGACACCGTCGTAGAGGAAGAGGACGAGTTTCGAATCGCCGTAGAGGTGTTCAGCGAAGAACTGGCCGCTCGCCCTGTAAGCGAAAAGCTCCATCTGGCCTGACGTGTCGACTAGGAGGTAGTCCGGATTGAGGGTCCTTATCTCATCGTTGATTTTCTCGATATGGTCAACACTTAGGTCCATAGCCAAGACTAGGCTTCCGTTGGGGCCCAAGCCGTACTGGTCCATCAACTCGTTGACGTTGATGTAGGAGCGCACATCTATGTCTGGCTCGTATGGCGTCCTCACAGCACCCGGGTCCAAGTTGAGGATGGACACTCTCTGTCCATCTCTGCGTAGCCATTCCCAGAGGCTGGCCGTCATCAGGCTCTTGCCAGACCCCGCCATTCCCACGTTGAAAACGACCCCGACCATGGCGTCCAGAGCTCACAGATCTGACCTAGACTACTGTCCCACCCATCTCCATAAGTGCTTGCTGAAGAGATCGGTGAGCTCGTTCCAGTCCTTCACACTCACCGTCTTCAGGGGCCCACATGCTGACCTCCACCTCGATAATACTCTTCCCCTCGACCATCGGTCGGACATGGGACTTCACATAAACGCGCGAATTGGCTTTCATGACTTCGTCGATCAAAGGAGCGATCCTGGCTTCGGGGACATCCTCGACAACGAAAGATCTACGGACAAGGCGGCCCACCCTGTCGATTCTCTCAAGCACATGGAGTCGGAGGATCTCTTTCATCTCTCTAGGCACTCCTGGTAGGACGAAGATCTCCGTATTCCCCTCACGGATTGCCAGCCCCGGGGCAGAACCAACGGGGTTCTGAATCACATCGGCCTTCTCTGGCACCAGAGCCATCTTTCTCAAAGGTTGGGTCAGGTCCGACACATCGATTCCTTTCGCCTCCGCCATCCATCGGAGGACCTGACGCCTAGACACGAGTTTCCTGTTGAGAGCCCTCGCCACGGCCTGAACCGTGATATCGTCAA
Source organism: Candidatus Geothermarchaeota archaeon (assembly GCA_030601715.1). Lineage (GTDB taxonomy): Archaea > Thermoproteota > Nitrososphaeria > Geothermarchaeales > JAUWBL01 > JAUWBL01. Next base: position 3,439 of record JAUWBL010000079.1, read on the forward strand.
ACGTGGGACCTAGCCCTCCCGACACAAAGACATAGCGTGGCATCCTAAGGAGGGCCTCCGAGAGAGCCGTCGCGATCTCGTCAACCTTGTCCCCGACCGTTGTGATCCTACCGACAGGGACGCCTTTTTCAGAGAGTTCGCGAGAAATGTGCGAGGCGTTTGTGTTGACGGTCTTGCCAGTGAGAAGCTCGTTTCCTACGGTCAGAATCTCGGCAGTGGGCCCCGTCATGTGGAGAAGCCCTACTTCTTTCTGGATAACCACCACTCCAGGTAATCTTCCCTAGAATCCCCGTCGCTACTCCGTTGCCTGTCCCTAGCCTCCCAGATCGCATCCATCGTCATCGCCACCCCGCACGACCTACAGACATACTTCCTTTCAATTCGGCTGTATTTCATTATCCCGGCGCATTCGGGGCAACGGGGCATGTTGGCTCTCTACAACGTTTCAGCGAGCAAACATATATGAGTATGGAACTGGTCAGCAGCTCTTCTAGTTGCCGTCTGCGCTCCTGAAGCAATATATCGAAGATCTGAAGAACACCTCGCTTGGAAGGAAGTTATGAGCCTTTGGAAACTGCGACTCAGCGTATTCGGCACGCTCGCGGTGATCATAGGGCTTTCGACACTGTTCTTCACGATACTGATGACCTTGCTGGGGGTATCCAACCTCTTCCTGCTCGCAGTCATGGTGGTGGGGTTCAATCTGGCACAATGGCTCTTCGCTCCTTACCTTATCGACCGAATGTACCGTGTGAAGGAGGTTTCTGAAAGCGACGAACCTGTCCTTTACCGAACGTTTAATAGCCTGCTCAGGAAGAGCGGGCTGAAGAGACCCAAGTTGATGCTGGCAGACATCTCCCTTCCCAACGCCTTCGCGTATGGCTCACCCCTCATGGGAACCAAGGTGGCCGTGACCCGGGGTCTGCTCGATTCCTTGGAGCACGAGGAGGTGGAGGCCGTGATCGGACACGAGCTGGGGCACCTGAAGCATCGGGATGTTCAGATAATGATGTTTGTCTCGGTGCTGCCCGCTGTGTTCTACTTCATAGGATTCTCCATGCTCCTCTCCTCTATGTGGGGTAGAAGGGATAGAGGCGGAGGGGCTGCGTTGATCGGGCTTGCCAGCATGTTGCTCTACTGGATCCTCTCCATGTTCGTGATGTATCTGAGTAGGCTTCGAGAATACTACGCGGACAGGTACAGCGCGTCTATTGTGGAGGATGGGCCGAGGAAGCTGTCCGAAGGTCTAGCCAAGATCGTGGCTTCTACGGCGAAGATGCGGAAGACTGCGAAGATGCGGAAGACTGCGAAGATGGGGAGGAGGGGAGCAGCGCCAGTAAACAGTGGCTTCAAGAATCTGTTCATTTCGGATCCTGACAAGGCGTTGCAGGACACGGTGGAATTGTCGGGAGCCCGTGGTTTCCGTGCAGACCAACGGTTGGTACGCGAAATCCTCAGTCGCAAGATCACAACGGCGGAAAGGATGGCGGAACTCTTCTCCAGCCATCCCAACATAGTCAAGAGGCTCAGGGCGCTACAGGCCCTATCGTAGGAAGCGGCGTCGAGATCTTTTCACTGTGTGAACCTGCTTTTAGGGCCGGAACGACACCTCGAAGCTGAAGGAGCCGAACTCCCCGGATCTCGGAGGCATTGGGCGAATGCTGTTGGCTGGTTTGGAATCGTCACGGGTCTTGTGTACGCGTCTAGCCAACATCCTGGGAGGAGAGGTTGTCCTCTTCCGGGAGAGGGTGTTTCCGGACGGCGAAGTGCTGGTAAAGGCGGATTCTCCAGGCAAACTGGCAGCGCACGATTCCATCGTATTCTGCAGTCGGATGTATCCTCAACAGAATCAAGCCTTGCCTCGATCTCCGGCAAACTCTGACTTGGCTGTAAAAGCCAGGTCTTAAGAAGTCGGCCTCCCAAGGATGTGACGGTAAAATCGATAACATCCAGAAGGGATCCCTTCACGCTGGCATCCCTCAGGTTTTTTACAAGTTCAAGGTTTTTGATCGTTGAGGTATCCAGAATCAGGGACAAATCGGAAGGAAGATAGGAAATCGTATGAATCAGAGAAAGAGAATCCTTTCTGAGTTGTTTGATATAGAGGAAAAGAGCTCCGGCAGCAGATACAGCCAGATCTTTATCGGCCAAATCGAATCCCGCAAGAGATTTGACTCCAAAATGATCCTGCAAGAGATTCTTCGACTGAGTAAAATCAAAAGTCCAATCCTCTCGAGGGCTTTTCAAAGCTGTTGGTAAATCATTTTTGCTCAGGATGCTTAATATCTGGTCCTTTTGCCCTTCAGGGAAAATGATTTCCTTGGGAGAAACCTTAA
>JAUWBL010000110.1 GCA_030601715.1 Candidatus Geothermarchaeota archaeon
ACCGTGTCGTCGGGAGACGAGCAGCTGCGCCGACTGTTAGAGAAGAAGTATGAAAGGATGGTTCAGGAGATGCAGAGAAAGAGTGAGCACAGGGAGATGATCGAGGTGACAGACGCTAGTTTCTCCGATGTCATCTCAGCAGGCAAACCTGCCCTGTTGGACTTCTGGGCTGCTTGGTGCGCTCCCTGTAGGATAATGCACCCCATCTTCGAGAAGCTACACGCCAAGTACGGGGACAGGGTCATCTTCGGACGGCTGGACGTGGATCGGAACCCGAACACAGCGGCTCAGTACAGCGTCTTCAGTATCCCGACATTCATCCTCTTCAAGGGAGGGTCACCAGTAGAAAGGCTGGTTGGAGCCGTGGGAGCAGGGCCCTTGGAGTCAGCCATAAGAAAGCACACGCCCGCCTAGAGCCACCGACCTGGTCTGCAGAGGAGAACTCAGCTCTCTAGAAACCAGTGCAGAAATTCTCGAACAAAGAACGTTCTGCTGAGCGAGCTTCTCCCGTCCTTTGGCATCCGTGGGCGGCGTCAGCCCTTTATGTTACCTATGGGTCTCAGTCCGACTATCTTTCTAGATATGCCGGCCTGGTGAACCACATCGACAACCTCTGAGATGTTCTTGTACGCAAAGCCCGCCTCCTCCGCTAGCCCGGACATAGAGGCGGCTCGGATGTAGATCCCTCTCTGCTTCAGCTTCCGTAGCAGCCTGTCCCCTCTGACCAGCCTCTTCGCCTTAGTTCGGCTCATGGTCCTACCCGAGCCATGAGCCGTGGAACCGAACGTCTTCTCCTCCGCCTTCTTCGTGCCCATGAGAACGTAGGAGCCCGTCTCCATGGAGCCTCCTATGATTACGGGCTGACCGATGTCCCTGTACATCGGGGGGATCTGCTGGGCTCCCGGTCCGAGGGACCTGGTTGCCCCCTTCCGATGGATCACGAGCTCTCTCTCCTCGCCGTCTACGCGATACTTCTCTACCTTGGCTATGTTGTGGCAGACATCGTAGACCACGTGAAGCCCCAAGTCCTCGGGAGATGTCTTGAAGGTTTCCGATACTGCCTTCCGAAGCATGTGGGTTATGACCTGCCGGTTGGCGAAGGCGTTGTTGGCTGCGCAAGCCATGGCCTTGTAGTAGTCCTGGCCCTCCGGGGAGTTGAAGGGGGCGCAGGCCAGCTCTCTGTCTCTGACGGTGATGCCGTACTTCCTCGCCGCGCGTTCGAAGACCCTTAGGTAGTCGGTTGCCACCTGGTGTCCGAAGCCTCGGGAGCCGCAGTGAAACATGATGACCACTTGGTTGTCCATGTTGAAGCCGAGGCGCTCAGCCACATCTTTGTCGTATATGTTGTCTGCTGTGACCAGCTGGATCTCCAGATAGTGGTTGCCGGATCCGAGAGTGCCGAGCTGTTTCAGGCCTCGAGATATGGCCTTGCTGCTCACCTTCGCGGAGTCGGCGCCCTCGATACATCCGAAATCCTCGATTCTCTCCCTGTCCTCTTCCCAGCCGTACCCATTTTCGATGCACCAGCCGACGCCCCTCTCTACCACGTCTCTGAACTCCGACGCCGACAACCTCAAGAAGCCTGTTCCGCCGAGACCGGCGGGAACCTTCCTGAAGAGGTTTTCAACCAACTCCTCCAGCCGCGGCTTCACGTCCTCAAAGGTCATGTTCGTGGTCAACAGCCTCATGCCACAGTTGATATCGAACCCGATGCCTCCGGGCGAGATGACTCCCTCCTCTTTGTCGAAGGCGGCTACCCCTCCTATGGGAAAGCCGTATCCCCAATGACCGTCGGGCATGCAGAGGGCTGCTCTCACGATTCCTGGGAGACACGCGACGTTGGTGATCTGGTTCAAGACCCCGAGATCCATTTCCTTGAAGAGTTTGTCGCTGGCGTAGATCTGGGCGGGAACCCTCATCCCTTCCTTCTCTGTGGTAGGAATCTCGAATTGGTAGTCGCCGGTCCTTTCTACCCTGTAACCGTCCTTCTTCATCATGCCTGGGTCTCCTACGTTATCGTTCCATTATCCTCTGATTAAAGCCAAAGATGGATCAGTCTCGAATGGACCCCCGGCTGGGCCCTGTACCTACACGTCGAGGACTATCGTCGCGCTCCAACGGGAGTCTGTCTTCTCGAGTGCGAACATGTGGAGGGTGATGGCCTTGACATCCTGCCTTAGCTCATGTCTTCCTCTGTCGATCCTCTCGCCCAACATCTCCGCCCGGAGCCGGCATGATTCGTTTCTCGTGATCTTGGTTTCGAACCTAGCAAAGATCAGGGTTTCGGAGTCCTTCAGGTATACGATCTCCGCGAGAAAATCGAATAGGAGGTGATCCAAGCTTTCCGCCTCCAGCTGTATCACTCTTGTCACGGCGGGCCGGACTGTGGAGAGATCTGTCATGCTGTTCGAGACAGCCTCCGCGGCGACCTCGAAGAGCTCTTCGATGGAATCTGCTTCGGCCCTGAATGCGAGGTCGGCGATGGCCACATCCTCCAGATACTCGAAAGTCAAGTAGCGGCTTCCTCACGAAGATAAGGATTGGTGTTTGTGTGGACTAGGTTAGAGTCCGGGAGTCAATAAAGGGGTACAATGAGTCAGTCGCCGAAGACATCGAAAGGAGGTTTCAACCACCGCTGAATTTTGCGTGCTTGTTTGGCGCCTTTGGCAAATCTAGTTCCGTTGCCGGAGGCGGAAACGGTCTCCCTGTCTCCTGTCATAGAGAACAGCTCAGAGGAGGCTGTGCCACGACTGCTACCGTAGGATCCTTTCTTACACATGCACACATCTGGGAAAGGCGACTCCTAATGACTGCTCAACAGGAGGAAGCTGTCTCATCGCAGGAAGTCTGAATTGCACTGGGGTCAGTCGACAGACGCTTTGAAAGAGGTCTATGCTTCTCTTTGTGTCCCTAGAGGAGGCTGAATCCGCTAGGGTTAGCTGGCTTGGTGCCCGTGATGCCTAGAACAATTAGTAAGATCTTAGGCGTTCACGAATGGTATTGCTACATGTTCTCAAATTGCTATCTTTCTTTGGTTCAGCTTTCTGTGATAGGTCGGAAAAGGTCGGAACTCTCTTGACGAATGTTTCGGATGCTAGCTCTGGCCTACGAACCGCGAATCCTCCCTCTCGTCGTATCCCCGCGTGGTTTCCGAGGTGAGTTGATGGAAGATAATCTGCACGATCCTCATCCCGGGATGTAGTTTGACGGGAGAGGTGTTCTGACAGAAGACCTCTAGGACGAGAGGGATCGGGTCCCTGAGTCCGGATCCAGGATTGACGAGACCAGCTGCATGAACCACTATGCCCTTCCGAGCTACGCTGCTTCTTCCCTCAAGAGTCGCGGCGAGATCCTTGGAAATGGCTATCCTTTCGTTGGTCTTGGCCAAGGCGAACTGGCCGGGATTGATGGTGAAGGGTCGTCCCGCCGTTTCTACCACTTCGACGCTCTCTGAGCTCTCCCGTTCCTTGGAGTCTACGAGACCTTCATTCCGGAAGATCTTGAAGCTGCTTGACAGGGTGAGGTCAACGGAGCACGGGCCGAGATTGTCTCTGCTGAAGGGAATGATCTTAATTCTGCCTTCCTGAACCGCAGACAGTATCTCTCGGTCAGACAGCATCATCGGATCTCGTCACACCCTCCTATGCTATCTTTAGGTCCGAATATGATTCAATTCCTTCTCTATCCTGGTGAGCTCATCCTCCGCGATTCGTCGCTGCCAATTCTCATATTTCCAGTCCTTGAGCATTCCTCTGAGCAGCACCTCGGTGTTCCTGAGGTGGTCCTCGATCTCGCCAAACCTTCTCTGACGTGCCGACCAGTCACCCACCGTGTCAAGGCCTGGGACGTACGTCGGTGCCAGCTTGCGTAGAGCGCTTGCGCCAGTGATGCTTCCCAGTGCCTCCCCTGATTCATCGTAACCGTAGAAGGGCATGTCGTATCCATTGGTGGCTAGAGCCGTCAGAGCTTCCAAGGCGAATACCGCCGTCGGTACCCCTGTTTCTTCTTGAAACGTGTTGAGCCTCCTGCACGCTTCGATTGAGACGAAGCCGTACAGGACTGCTTCATTGATATGGGTGTCTTGGCTCTCGCATTGGGCCACGAGGTCTAGAAGAGAGCTTCGGAAGGAGCCGAGGGTTGCGAAGGTGTCGGGAATCACGAGGATTACCTCCTCAGCCTTGGGAAGTTGCCGGTAGTTTCTGTATGTTATGGCTATCCTTCTCCGTGTGCCATGGTCGCGGTAGGATGGCGATCCAACGTACTTTGTGCGGTTGGAGACGTAGGCGAGCTTCTTGAGATGCCCCCTCTGCCGAAGAGCCTCTTGGAGTTGAGGTTTGAGCTCGTACCCCGGCGCAGCCCTCAAGATGTGGTGAACAACCGCTCTGTGGGAGCCCTTCAGCAGGGTTGTGTGTTGCAGCATAGTTTCAGCCGATGCACGTGCGCAGGCTTGGGCTCTCACCCTGAGCTCGTCTCCTACGATGTGTGGATGACACGCGATTTCCCTACCTTCGGGGGTGTCTACGATGAATAGGTTGTCCTTTATGTCAGGCCTCTCTACCCTCCAAACGTTGGTGGAGGTCGTCGAGCGGGGAGTGTTGAGACGTGTGCAATTGTCTACATCCATTCCGAAGCGTTGGACCAACTCCGCTACG
>JAUWBL010000202.1 GCA_030601715.1 Candidatus Geothermarchaeota archaeon
TGCGAAAAACCTCTGCGGATCGTCGGTTGCGACATCGAATGTCGACGAACCCCTTGTCATCCTAGCCAGCTCCCCCCCGATCCTCATGTCGAGGCCGTTCTCCCTGACCAGTTCTTCGCTGAAGGGTCGAACCACCAAACCTGCTTTCGAGATCAGCTCTGAGAGATCGGCTCCACTAAGCATCTTCGCATCGGTCTCCTCGCAGATGAGATGTGCCGCTGTAGGAATTATCGGTAGTCTGTAGGCCGAGGTGAACTGGTTCAGGATGCTCTTGCGGAAGTTTGGTCTCCGGTGAGCAGGGATTTGATGCGTGTGAGCCAACCCGATTTGAGGTTGTCGAGCCTCGCCTTGTCGCTTGCGACATCGATGTTGCTGGCGATGCCTGCGAGCTCTCTGCCTCTGTCGCCTACCTTTGCCTCTACAACCATCGTCATTTGCTCTCCGAAGACATACTCCAGTTTCTCCCTTCCGATTCTTCCCCTGGCGTATTCTAGGACCAACTGTCTGTCCAAAGAATCCAATGTGTCGCGGATTTCGTGGGCTAGGACGTTCCGTATCCACGCCGAAACGCTGACGTTGAGGAGCTTGGAGATTATCGCCAGCTCGGCTTTCATCCTAGGCTCCAGTCTGATGGCATAGAATTCCTTTGGCACGACGCTACGATAGTCCAACAGACAACTTAGCGACAATGTTACTGTCGGCGGGGTGGAGACAGGGACACGTTAAACGCTCGTAGGTCAGCGTATCATCAATACTGTGCCTTTCCTGAAGCTGTTCAACGAGCGTGTAACAGCGTCCCCTCCTCGGGAAGACCTCCGATAAAACTGCTCTGGGAGCGTGCCTACGCAAACTTTCTATCGCAAGAGTCCGTGTGGTGACGAGACTGTTCGAGGACGTTTGAATGATAGATACCTATTCTTGGAATGTGTCATCTACGGGTACTCCACGGGTTTTCGTCCTTCTAGGGCCACCTCATCCTTCGAGGTAGGTTAGGAACGCATCGGTTGTGAACTGCAGGATTCCCCGTGAGTGGTATGCGAAGGCCCTTGCTACGAGGACCTTGACGATTCGCCGCGCCCGCAGCCCCCTTTCCACCAGTATTTCCAGGGCTTTGGTGCAGTTGCGGTTGAGTTGCCTGACCGCATGGATCTGAGCCTTGCGCGAGAGGGACCAGTCCTTGGCCTCGACGACGAAAGCCAGGGATCCGTCAGGCTTGACGGCCACCACATCGCATCGGTTCGTCCTCGTAAAGGTTATCCATCCTTTTCTCCGAAACGCATCTGCTATCGCATCCTCAAGCTCGGATCCCAGACCCAGCTCTAACGCCCCCTCAGCAGCGATCTTCGTTCCAAGTCTTTGAGTCGATGGCAGCGCCGGATCACCTTCAGTGTTCTGTCTTGAGGAAGTTCTCGCAGTTCAAGACTAGCGGGTGGGAGGCTCATTGCTTTCAAGGAAGACTTTGTGTCGACACTTTAGCGTCTACTCGTGGCCCACTATGTTCCGTGAGGAGTCTGGCTCCTCCAGCCTCTTCACGTCTGCGCTGCTCAAGGACATGTCCACCGCCTCAACAAGTTCCTCTAGCTGCTCCTTTCTGGTTACGCCCACTATGGGGCTCGTCACGTAATCTTTGAAAAGCATCCAAGCACTGTGGTCTCCAAAGCTCATGCAGCCCACACAGATCCTAGACACGTCCAGTCCCGTGGACCCGAGTTTGACGTACTTCACCTTTTCCACCAGCGTCAAAGTGGGGAGGAAGGCATTAGAGGCTTGTACCGTGGGAGTGACTTCTCTCCTGGAGGCGTCTGCCGAACGAGTGGCCTGCAAGCCAGCTGCTCTAGGTACTGATGAGGAGAAGTTTCCCGAGCGTTGTGAGTTTCACTATGGCTCTGCTTCTCTTCCCGCGCTCGATCTCCACCAAGCCAAGGTTTTCTAGTCCTCTCGAACCGTCCGTTCCCCTGAGGTGGTAGCTCAGCAACGGCTTCGGGTAGCCCGACACCTCGCTGAGTTCCTTTAGGTCTCCAACCCGTCCGCCAGCTTCGTCCAATGCTCGCAGGATGTTGAGCTTGGGTCGGGATACCATCTGGCTGTAGCTCAGCTTGAGGACCGGCAGCATCACGGGTTCCCCGGCCATCACGTGAAAGGCTCTCAGACCGTGGATGAAGGCAGCCGATATCATCGAGCACGTGAGGATCTTCTCGCCACCCGCCACGTTTACAATGATATCCTCGTAGTCTCGTCCATCCTTTTCTAGGATGTCCATCGTCGTGTCCAGGATTGACTCCATAAGCATTCCCTTGACTATGTGGATGTCAACGGGAATGTCGAGGGTTCTCTCGATGTCGATCTTTGTGCGGTAGGCGACCTTCTCATCTTCCTTGGTGCAGACCAAGGCGAGCTTGTGGATGGGAAAGTTCCGGATGCCGACAAGTACCGTCTCTGGATCGGATCCGAGGGTTGCGATCTGAAGGGTTCTCGTGACCTTTTTGTCAGACAGAGTAGATCCCTCTGGAAAGCATCCCTGGAGAAACAGACGGACTCCTCTTGACCGCGGAATCATTTAGTGCCTTCATTCTTCCTTGAGAAACCTCATTTTTGATGTCCGTTATAAACAGTTAAGGAATCCCTTGAATCCTCAGAGCGCTCCCAAGAATCCCTTGAACGGTGTGTGAGAGAGGCTGGCCCAGGGGAACCGGTG
>JAUWBL010000070.1 GCA_030601715.1 Candidatus Geothermarchaeota archaeon
GCCCAGACAGCGGCGGGAAATGACCCACAAAAAGGAAGAAGAGACCTACAGGGTGCCGCTACTTCCCACGAACGTGTGGGGTTCTCTTATCGGAGAGGAGGCCCTCCAACTTTTCCAAGATCGACACATACCTGTCTAGTAGATCCAGAGCCTCCTCGTTCTCCAGAGGAACCGGACCTTCCCCGGTCAGGTTCGATATGTTTTCGAGCAGAACCTCCCTGAGCCGGGTCAGCACGATCCTCGAGGAGGCCTCCACGTATTCCTCCCTCGTCTTGGCGACGATTACCTCCTTGTCGCACTGGGGGCAGACCTTCCTGCCCTCCATCTCCAGGAGCATGTACCCGCACACGGGACATGTCTCAGAGGTGAGCTTGGCCCCCCTCTTCATGTAGTCAGAGGCGCGCTTCATCACATCAGACATGAACCATCCCCACTCGGCCCGACACAGACATATACACTGAGATCCACTAAAACACAGCGATCCTTCAAAGTCAAATCAAACATCGAACTATTCAACAAGTACCTTTTATCCGCACGCTCCAATCCCTTCGGCGGTGAGCTGGGTGACCGCCCCTTTCTCGGGAGCTCTGAGGAAGACGACCCTCATCGTCGTCGTATTGCTGGTCGTGGGAGGAGTGGCGGTCTACGCCCTCGACCCCTTCGGCCTCAGGCCACAGCCGATCCCAGATGACACGAGCGATTCTGAGGATGGGGAGATCATGATCACCAACGGCGTCAAGCACATCGTGCCCCTTGACAAAATACTGTCTGGAGGACCTGCCAAGGACGGCATACCCTCCATTGACAACCCCAAGTTCACCACGGCGGAGGAAGCCGACGCATGGCTAGGGGAAGACGACCTCATCCTCGGCGTCAGCTTGAACGGCGTAGCCAAGGCCTATCCCCACAGGATCGTGGTGTGGCACGAGATCGTAAACGACTTTGTAGGCGACACCCCCATCGTGGCAACATACTGTCCGCTCTGCTTCACGGGAGCCGCCTTCCTGAGGATCCTCGACGGAGAAACCGTAGAGTTCGGGGTCTCCGGCAAGCTGTACAACAGCGACCTCGTCATGTACGACAGGAAGACCGACTCCTACTGGAGCCAGATCCTGGGCCAGGCCATCGTCGGCGAGCTGGCGGGGATGAAGCTGGAGAGGATCACCCTCGACACCCTGAAGTGGAGTAACTGGAAGAGCCTCCACCCCGACACCCTAGTCCTCTCCCAAGACACGGGACACTTCCGAGACTACAGCAGGGACCCCTACGCAGGCTACTACACCAGCAACGCCATCATCTTCCCCGTCGACAACGAAGACGACCGACTCCACAACAAGGCCATAGTCTACGGCGTCGAGTTCGAGGGTCACGCCAGGGCCTACCCGGAGGTGGAGATGAAGAAGGCCGGGCTGGCCAACGACGACCTCGCCGACCACCCCCTGCTGGTCGTCTGGGACCCGGACAAGGAGGTCGTCGTCATGTTCGAGAGGAGGGTGGGCGACACCGTTCTGACCTTTGAGCTTAGGAACGGAAGACTCTTCGACCAGCAAACGGACAGCGAATGGACCTTCGAGGGAGAGGCAATAGCAGGGATGCACCGGGGGACGATCCTCAACAGGATCATCTCACCCCCCGACTTCTGGTTCGCCTGGGCTGCCTTCAACCCCGGCACAGAGCTGTTTCTGGCCTCCGGCTAGATCCCAAGAACCAACCAGCGCCTTTCCGCTGCCTTCTCAGCCGAGGAATCAGCCGGATGTTCTGTAGATGACCGTCTTGATCTCGGTCATCTCTTCGATGGCGAACTTCACCCCCTCCCGCCCGACGCCGCTCATCTTCACTCCCCCAAAGGGCATGAAGTCCACCCTGAAATCGGAGGTGTCGTTCACCAACACAGCGCCGAACTCTAGGTCCCTCACGGCCCTCAGCGCCGAGTCTATGCTGGATGTGAATATGCCAGCTTGGAGACCGTAGCCAGTGCTGTTGCTCTTCTCGATGGCTTCCTCCAGCCCTCCGAACCCTTCAATGAGGACCACGGGACCGAAGACCTCCTCCCTCGCTATCCGGGCGCCAGCTGGAACGTCCCTCAACACGGTCGGCCGAAACATGACGCCGTCCCTCGTGCCTCCCGTGAGAACAGTTGCCCCCTGCTCCACGGCTTCGTGAACCCACTCCTCGACCCGGGCCGCCTCCGCCTCGGAGATCATGGGTCCGACATCGGTCTTCATGTCCAAGGGATCTCCTAGGACGAGCCTCTCCACGCCCTCCACCAGATCATCCTCAAACTCCCGGTAGACTCCTTCCTGGACGTAGAGCCTCTGAGGGTGGATGCAGTTCTGGCCCTGGCAGCTGAAGCCGGACTCACAGCACGCGGAAACGGAGAGGTCGAGGGGAGCGTCGTCCATCACTATGACCGCTGAGTTGCTACCTAGCTCCATCGAGACACGCTTGATGCCCGCGAGCTGCGCTATCCGCCGCCCAGCCTCAACCCCTCCGGTGAAGCTGACCATCCCGACCCTACGGTCGGACACCAGAGGCTCCCCCACTTCCTTTCCGGCGCCCACCACCACGTTGAGTGCCTCCGAAGGTAAGCCCGAGTTGTCCAAGATCGAGGCGAGGTTCAAAGCCGAGAGGGGCGCCACCGAAGCGGGTTTCAGGATCACCGAGTTTCCCCCGGCGAAGGCCGGCCCCAGCTTGTGGGCGACGAGGTTGAGGGGGTCGTTGAAGGGCGTTATCGCCCCCACAACCCCCACCGGAACCCTGAAGTAGTATCCCACCCGGTCGACTCCCCGGGGCTCGGCGTCGAAGGGTATCACCTCCCCCGACACCCTCTTGGCCTCCTCCGAGGAGAATTTCATGGTTAGGCGGGCCCGTTCAACCTCCTTCCGAGAGTATTTCATGGGCTTGCCGGCCTCCATGGCTATGGTCTTGGCGAGTTCGTCCTCGCTCCTCTTGATCTCGTCGCTCGCCTGCTCCAAGATCTCCGCCCTCCTGTAGGCCGGGAGGCCTTTCATGGTGTGGGCGCCCCTCTCCGCGGATCGGAGGGCGGACTCCAAGACAGAGACATCGCAGAGGGGGACGTGATCTACGACCTCGCCGCTGTACTTGTTCCTAACCTCGAGGGACCTGTTCGTCTCTATCCAGGTCCCCGCCACCAGGGTCCTCAGATCTCCGTCACCTCCATGCTGTGGCCGCGGAGTGATTCGTTCATCGCTTCATCGATCTCCCTATGGCGATTAGATCTGTCAACAGGGCGTAGCCTGCAGACTGTGGCCCCGCTCCGGGTCCAATTAGAGCGACTTCGTCCTGGACATCGGTTCCGAAGACCACCGCGTTGGTGACGCCGTGGATGTTGGCGAGGAGGCTGGTAAGGGGGATCTCCTCCGGCTTGCATGAGGCCCGGACACCGTCCCTCGTCCTTACCGCCCTGGCCACGAGTCTGACTCTTCTGTCTTGCTTGATAGCCTTCATCAGATCATCCTTGGACAATCCGGTGATCCCCTCTCTTTCGACGTCTCCGATCCTGAGATCGCAATCCATGAGGGCGTTGGCGAGGATGACTATCTTGGCAGTCGGGTCCCATGCCTCTACGTCGGCGGTCGGATCCGCTTCGGCGTAGCCCAACCGCTTCGCCTCTTCCAAGGCCTCCTCATACGACACGTCTCTCTCCATTTCAGACAAGATGTAGTTGGTCGTCCCGTTGAGAATGCCCTCTATGGACAGGATCTCGCCGCCTAGCAGAGCCTCCCTCCCCAGCCTTATGGCCGGCGTTCCGCTGAGGACCGTGCCCTCGAATCCGAGTTGAACCCCGTTGCCATCCGCCAGGCCTTGGAGCTCTCGAAGCTTCAGGGCTATCGGGCCCTTGTTCGAGGTTACGACGTGGCACCCCTTCTTCAGGGCCGTCCTGATGTGGCTCAGGCCCGGCTCTGCATCTGCGAGGTTCGACCACGTTACTTCGATGACGAGGTCGGCAGATGATCGGCGGATGGTGTCGAGGCTGGAGAGACCCTTTTCAGGGGCGGAGATACCTCGTAAGGAGCCTTCACGTCTTGCGTGTTGCAATAGGCGGGGTAGGTCGAGGCCCTCTGGGTCCATGACCGAGCCTAGCTGTATGTCGGAGACGCCGACGACCGTGGGTTCGAGATCGTATCGTTCCTTGAGCTCGTTGCGCTTTCTGTTGAGGAGGCCCGCTAGGGATTGGCCCACTCTCCCGAAACCTATGAAAGCAAGCTTGAAACTCATAGTGTCTTCCCTGATCTCATCACGCCGCGACGGACTAAATCTTGTCTAGGGCGTGTCCCACGTCTTCCATGAGGTCGTCTAGATCCTCGAGTCCCACCGAAAGTCGGATCTCCGATCTGTGGATGCCAGCGGCCATCAACTCCTCGTCGGAGAGCTGTCCATGGGTGGTCGAGGCCGGGTGGGTGGCGATGGATTGATTGCAGCCTAGGTGGGTCGCCGACGTGATCATCTGTAGGGAGTCCATGAAGGAGGCGACCTCATCGAATCTTCCGTCGATGACGAAGGAGAGGAGGGAGCTGAACCGTGTCATCTGCTTCTTGGCCAGGTTGTGTTGGGGGTGACTGGGCAACCCGGGGTAGTTGACGGAGCGTACCTTGGGGTTCTCGTCGAGGAACTCGGCCACGGCCATGGCGTTCTCCGAGCATCTCGTCATCCTTAGGGACAGGGTCTCCATTCCCAAGAGGGTCAGCCATGCGTTGAAGGGAGACATCGAGGGCCCGGTGTTCCGATATCCGTCGGCTCGGACGTTCTCCACGAAATCCTTCTCCCCTACGACGGCGCCCCCCAGTGCGGTGGCGTTGCCACAGAGGTACTTGGTTGTGGAGTGGATCACGATGTCAGCGCCTAGCCCTAGGGGGAGCTGTAACGCTGGGGAGCAAATGGTGTTGTCCAATATCAATGGTATCGCGTGATCGTGGGCCAGCTGGGCCAGCGCTTGGATGTCAGAAACAAAGAGATTCGGGTTGCTGGGTGTCTCGGCGTAGAGGAAGCGGGTCCTATCGTTGATGAGCTCGTTCCATGCCTCGATGCTCGTGGGGTCCTCGACGAGCCTGACCTTGACGCCCATCCGTGGGAGCGTTGTGGTGAAGAGCTTGAATGTTCCTCCGTACACCCTGTTGCAGGAGACGGCCTCGTCTCCCGCTTCGGCTAGGTGGATCGCGGCCATGAAAATAGCCGCCATGCCCGAGCTGGTGCACAAGGCTGCCTCTCCCTGCTCGAGCTCCGCAAGCCTCTTCTCCAGGATCTGGCATGTGGGGTTGTCTATCCGCGCGTAGGTGAAGCCGTCCTCCTCGCGGGCGAAGATTCTCGCGGCTTGGGTGGCGCTCGCGAAGGGGTATGCGACGGTCTGGAACAGGGGAGGGGTGATGGAGCCGTGCCTCAGGGCGTCGTATCCTGAGTGGATGAGCTTGGTGTCGAATCTGTAGCTTGTGGATCTCGTCATGCCATCTATGAAACCATTCGCCTTTCGTTTTAACGTTTTGATGGTCTGGTTGACGAAATGGCGACAGATAGACTTATATCAGCGTAATAGTCGACGTTCTGTTGGATTGATCGACGACAAGGATAGCAGAATAATAGAGGAGCTGGTGGCGGATTCTCGGCGTTCGACGGCGGAGATAGCCAGAGCAACGGGGATTCCTAGGGTTACTGTTCACGACCGAATCCAGAAGCTCGTCGACAGGGGGGTGATCAGGAGATTCACAGCTGTCCTCGACCACGCCAAGCTGGGGTTCCCTCTGACCGCCTACATACTGGTTTCATATGAGTCCAACCCGGAGCTGAGCCAGAAGGACGTGGCGAAACGGATGACGAAGGTGATGGGGGTAAATGAGGTCCACATAATCACGGGTCAGTGGGACTACCTGATCAAGGTTCGGAGCCGGTCGATGGCCGAGATCGGAGACCTCATCGTGGAGCGGTTGAGGCGGATACCTGGGGTGGGAGGGACGATAACCTGCGTGTCCTTCTGGTCCTTCAAGGAGGAGCACTGACAACGATCTCCCGGGCGTTGCCCTAGAGGCTATATTTCGTGTGGACCGTTGTGGAGGTGTGGTTATTCACGAGTTCGACGTCGTGGTGGTGGGCGCCGGGACAGCGGGGAGCTCCTTGGCGGAGTATGTCGCCCATCGGGGGTTCAGCGTGGCCCTGGTCGACCGGAAGACGGACGCCGAGATCGGGGACAAGGTCTGCGGTGATGCCATATCCCACAGG
>JAUWBL010000030.1 GCA_030601715.1 Candidatus Geothermarchaeota archaeon
CAGCTATTCATCAGCTACGCGAAACTGTCTCAGGTAATGGGGGGTTTTCATCCTTTGAAGAGAGGATCCCTTGGGCCGATTCCGGTTAAAGAACTCGGAGACTAGGTGGTCATTACGGACGGACACACAAGAGCCTTTGCAGATTTCATGTGCGGCTTCTCAGAGGTCAGGGCATCCTGGGATGGCATCAACACCTTTGCCTTTTTACACCGTTGAGTCCACCCCAGTCTGTTGAGAATGCGGCGTAATGGGGATAAGGCATCGAGAAGAAGGTTTCTGAAGTACACCGCAGGCGTTGCCGTAGCGGCCACTGTGGTTGCCACTGGATATGGTGTTTATGAGTTGATCAAGCGTGCTGATGGCCCCGAACCGTCCTCCCAGCCCACCGATGAAAGGCCTACACCTCCGGGCCAGTACTATGTGGACGACTTCCCGGTCTACGACATCACTCCGAATCGACCCGGGTTCGACCCGGCTGCTTGGCGCTTCCGCGTTTGGGGTGCTGTGGAGAACGAGGTGGAGTGGAGCTGGGACGAGGTCATACAGCTGCCGACCGTCGAAGTCGTCACCGACTTCCATTGTGTGACCCGATGGTCAAAGAAGGCCCTGGTGTGGGAGGGCATACCAACACAAAGAATAGTGGAGTTCGCGGACCCCGATCCGGACGTCGTCCAGGTCATGGCCCACTGCGCAGAGGGCTACACCACCAACATCCCCCTAGAATACATGTCGATGGAGGATTCCCTCCTCGCCCTTAGCTTCAATGGTGAACCGCTAACGCCGGAGCACGGCGCACCGCTACGTCTCCTCGTGCCCCAGCTGTATGCATATAAGAGCGCAAAATACCTGCAAGGCCTCGAATTCCAGACGGAGTGGGAACCCGGCTACTGGGAGAACAAGGGATACCACCTCATCGGAGACCCGTGGAAAGAGCAGCGCTTAAGCCACGACCCCGGCTCTCCCATATGAGCCTCGCGAAAAACTTGGGAGCCCCGTCTTTCTCACAGGAGTGCTTACGTACACAGCTCAGGTAATCACTCAAGGATCAGCGGGTCTACGAACTCGAACTTGACCGTGTCTACCAGTCCAAGGTCGGTTATCCTTAGCTCCGGAAGAACGGAGAGGGCTAAGAGAGACATGGTCATGAAGGACGAGACCCATCTGCATCCTAACTCTTTCCATACACGGTGCATGTCATTTACCTTCCCGCTGACCTCCTTCACCGGCCTCTCCACCTCTTCACCATGTGTGACAGCTATCCTCTATCTTGCCCAAGGCTCCGGGTCTTCCTGGCCTTGAAGATCATGGTGTAGGGCAGCCTCTTCCAGAGCTCGTATCCAGGCTCCTCCAAGTCGTCGCTCTTGAGCCTCTCATACTCTTCGGCCGTGTACGGCATGCCGCGCCTCTCCTCCTCAGACATCTCCTTCAAGGGGTAGGGCATCGGTTCCACTATCCTCTCCACGCGGAACCCGCTCTCTAGAAGGAGGTCAAAGGTGTCCTGAACGGTGTGGTGGTAGAGCGGGATCTCGATCTTCTCTTGGGCTTCGCCCACCCAAGTTTCGATCTCGGGGGCGTCGTCGAAGTAGTCCCTCAGGACGAAGACCTTTCTGCCCTCCATGATGGTCCACCTCCCAGAAGACAAGACCGGATGAGACATCGCGAAGACAAAGAGACCCTCGGGGTTCAAGACTGCGTTGACTTCTCTGAAGACTCGGCCCCAGTCCTCGACGAACTGAAGGGCATGGGACGACAGGACGATGTCGAACCTCTGCCTTGCTAGTGGGGCTAGATCCTCCATGCTTCCGTGAAGGAACCTCACGTCAACCTTCTCTTCCTCGGCCAGCTTCCTCGCGTGATCCAGCTGTCTCTCTGACACATCGAGGCCTGTCACATGAGCTCCCCACTTGGAGAGAACTATCGAATTCTGACCTCCCCCACACCCGAGCTCCAGCACCCTCCTGCCCGAAACATCCCCGAGGAGGTGTAGCTCTCGTTCCCCGGGGGAGATGGGGCCGTAGTGGACATCCTCCAAGGAAATAGTTACCTTCCTCTGGTACCATTCCGAAACGGCGTTCCAAGCTCTCCTAGCTTCGTCGCTCAACCAGCTTCACCCCACGGAATTGCAAATCTGCAACCCAGAGCCAAATCTCCGCACGTGCTTCAGTCGCTGAATGAAGGGATGATGTTCTTAGCGAAGTCTCTCAGAAAGTCCAGCTGGCGCTGAATCTCCCCTGTAGGAAGGGGAAGCCAGGGCTGTGCCATTGGGAACGCGACGATGAAGTAGTCGTAGCCATTCTCCTTCGCTTCCTCGACCTTGCTCAAATACTGCTTAGAATCATAGTGCGTAAAGTCATAGTTCGGCGCTTGCAGTGGGGTATAGTCAGCCGCAAACGATACCTTGCTCTCCCTTCCGAGCTTCTTCGCCTCCCTAAGCACTACGCCTCTCGCCTCCGCATGGCTCATCCTTATCCAAGGAGGAATGTAGCAGATGTCGGCGTGTCTTCCTGCCAGCTTAAGCATCCTTTTCCCTGCGCCTCCGAACAGCAACGGAGGGTGTGGCTTCTGCAGGGGCTTTGGTTCGAGCACGGCGTCCTTCGCACGGTAGTATCGACCATGGAAGCTGACCTTGTCTTCCGCCCAGAGCCTTAGGATCAGCTCTAGGGCCTCCTCGGTCTTGTCAACCTGAACGCTGGGCTCATCCGCTTCGCCATACGCTTCGAGTGTCACCACATCACCTGCTCCCACGCCGAGCACTGCCCGCCCATCGGAGATCACATCCAGCGTCGAGACTATCTTGGCTAGGATCCCCGGGGCACGAAGAGGAAGAGGAGTGACCCACGTCCCAAGACGAATTGTCTCTGTTCGGGCTGCCAGATAGGTAAGGGCCACCCAGGTGTCAAGGGTGGAGTTGATGGGCTCTGACGGATTGGCCCCCAAGTCCTCCGGGTTCCACATGTATTGGTCGGGCAGGACGACGCCCCAAAACCCCAACCGATCTGCCTCCGCCACAGCCTCCTTGATCAGTTGCCACCCAGCGTACCAGTTCCCTAGTCCAGTCAAGATGAACTTCAAGCCAAGTTCCCTCCCTGCGGTGGAGATTATCGCATGATGACCTATATGGATTTATTGGAGACGAGCCAATCTGGGCCAGGGAGGAGAGCGGAAAACGTCCGTCTCCTTAGCATTAACCCTTTAAGCACACCTAGGCAACCCAACAACAGGAGAAGATTCAGGTGTCTGAGCCGCCCCGCGAAATGGACGAGCTTGACTTCATGCTTGGATCATGGACGCTAGACTACAAGCTTCCTCGAAGCTTCATGGCGACAGAAGGAGGGACAGGGAAGGGGATAGGCGTTCTGCAAAGAGCTCTGAACGGACGCTATGTCTTCTTCGACTATTCGGCGTCTGGGACATTTGGACAAGCCAAAGCCCACGGCATTTTCGCCTGGGATGCCAAGGAAAAACTGTACCGTTACTGGTGGTTCGAGGACTCGGGAGCAAACCTAGTCGCTACGGGCAACTTCGTCGACGATGACACACTATTCCTTGCCTGGCAGGACACGGAGTTCCAAGGCAAGAAGATGAGGTGTCAGCAGACATTCACCAAGCAGAACCCCGACCGGTTCATCCTCCGGATGGAGTGTAGTCTCGAAAATGGCGTCTTTGAACCCGTTCTTGAAGTCACTTTCACAAGGAGCAGGAATCGATCCTAAGGGCGTGGAGCCGCCTGGGAGGGTTGTGTCACGAATGCACAAAGGATGTTGCTAAGTGGTGTTCTGAGATGAGGTGTAGCTGACGAATCTCAGCGGCTTGCCGGAGGGCGCAGGGCTGATCTTGCCTACCTTCTGTATCTCCACTTCGGATTTCCCACGCCACTTGAGGTTGTTCTTGATGATCCTGTCGTGTACTTCTGAGTAGGCTTCGCCTTCAACGATTTTCACTGTGATGAGGTCTGGACTCGCGACCACAACCTGGAAATCCTTCACGGGTACTTCACTGAAGAACGCTTCCAGGGGTCTCAGCACGGTGTGGGATCCATCACTGTTCACAATGTGTTCAAACTTCCTTCCCTCTAGAGACTCCAGAACCGGGAGACCCCTGCCGCACGAACAGGGAGACGACCCAGTTCGACCCAGATCCCCTATCTCGTATCTTATCAAGGGCATCGAGTAGTTCGTCAGGTTCGTTATGACCAGAGAGCCTACCTCGCCCGGCGACGCGGCTTCGCCGTCTCGAAGCACTTCAAGAACCAGGTTTTCTGAGCTTACGTGGAGACCTGTGTGTTCCTCACACTCTGAAGCTATCGCCATGACCTCACGGGCGCCGTAGAAGCTGAAGACCGGACACCGAAAGGCCTGACGGATCACCTTTCGTTGTGCCTCGTAGATCATGCTGGAGGTGTGTATGACACCCCTTACATCCAAGCATTGACCAGCTTCAAGAAGGTATTCTGCCAACCGGTGAAGGGCGCCGCTGTATCCTCGGATGAAATGGGGGTGAAACCTCTTCAGCTTACCTAGGATTTCGTTCGCGTTCTGGGCGGAGACGTCACCGCTATCCACTAGCAGAGTTCTCCTAGCTTCATCATAGAGAGGCTGCAGGAACGTCGACTTGTTTGACGCGAACGTACGCTGCCACACCAGAGCTTCCTTGTCTCCCAGCTCGTATCCGGCCCATGAGTAGGCTCTCAGGGCGGCAGCCCAGCCCCAGCTCCTGTCAGAGTTGTCACGTAGAAATGAAACAGGCTTGGAGGTCGTCCCGCTGGTGTGTTCGCGGGACGCTCCAGTTGAGTGATACGAGGTTGAGACAAGCTCGTCGTTCCTCGATCGAAGGATCGCCTTCGTGAGTAGAGGGATCTTTTCGAGGTCTGAGATGTCTTTGATGTCTTCTGGTCGGACGCCACCCTCTCGGAACGCGGCTCGATAGTAAGGAACAGTGTGGTAGGCATGGCTAACGATTCTCCTTAGCCTCGCTAGTTGAAGCCGCTCAATATTTTTCTGGCTTAGCCACTGCGTCTCCTCCAAAAGACGTCTGCATCTTTGGATCCTTGTGTTCCGGAGAAGGTCATGCACAGGAAGAAGAAAATGCTTCCAGAAAGTTCGATGGACCGACATGCTCAGGTAATTCCTCATCTTAGCCTGCTTCCTTTGAACCTGAAGATTCATAGTAGACCCAGCACTCTAGAGATTAGGATCAAGGTGGCGACACCCGCCACATCACCGACAGCGGTGACGATGGGGAAGCTGACGTTGGAGGGGTCAAGGCCGCTCGCGTAGGTGAAGATAGCCACCAACACCCCCACCGCGAATATCACTAGGACGATGATCAGAAACCCCAACCCGGTGATAAACAGAAGAAACGGGAGACCCACTGAGGGCACACCAAAGACAGGCGAAAGAAAGTGGAGGACGAGACTCACGTACACGGCCGCGATAAGGATGACGGTGACATCCACCAGCAGGTAGGTTCTCAGGACCGGGTTCCGCTCGAGGCGAGGAGGGATGAGGCCCAGGTGCAGGGCGCTCGTGAGCCTCGAGGCGATGATGACGCCGAAGTCACCGGCCCTCCCGCTGAATATGGGTGCTAAGGTGAGGAGAATGGGGACGCGGGCTAGGCCCTCAAGGGTGGAGTTGAGCATGACTCCCGCCAGCAGGCTGAGGAGGGGGGCGAGGATCAGGACGGGTAGGCTCTCCGATAGGATCTTCTTCGCTTTGATCCAGTCCAATCAGAACACCCACAGCACGAATCGGGCTCCGAGGAAGAGGCTGCCGATGCTGACGATGTCCCCCAGCATCGCCACGTAGGGACCCACCACGTTGTTGGGGTCGATGCCCATCCGGTAGAACAGGATGGAGGAGAAGTCGGCGGCGAACAGCATGATGACGCTGGACACGGAGCCGGCCACCACCGAGAGAACCGTGAGCTGGATCAGTCCGATGCTGGAGAAGCCCAGCAGGATGCTGAAGAAGTGGGCTACGACCCCAAGAACGGCGGAGAGGAATATTCCTAGAAACGTAGAGACGACGATCTCGGTCTGAAGCTCCTCCGAAAACTCGAGGCGGCTGGTTATGGTTCCCAGGTGCAGGGCTGTGGCGGTGCGGGCGGCGGAGGCCCCGCTTATGCTGCCCCTCATCTCCAAGAAAGCCGGGACGAGAACGAGAAAGGCGGGAAGGCTCCTCAGATCATCCAGCATGAAGGCCAGGCCGTACCCGGCGAGGAGGGAGCCCGATATCCCCACCAGCTCCCCGACCAGGGTCTCGGTGAAAAGCCTCCGAGTCCTCCGGTTGACCCCCACCATTGCTCATCGCCTACAACACCAAAGATCGGAAACGATAAAAGAGAAGAGGCTGCTCAGAGACCAGAAACGTCAACCCATCAACCGACCGAAGAGGAGACGCTAACACCACTCTAAGGGTTCCGCGCCTCAAAGCCGGGAGTATGACTTCCACTCTTCAGGCATGATCCACCTCCGTCCGGCCGAGCCTACGGCGATATCTTTCTAGTCGACTATCTCGAACCGGGCTGGTCTGCCCTCTCCATCGAAGACAGCCACATCCCTCTCTGAGCGGTATGGTGGGCCGGTCAGCACCATTATGCGGCCGTAGAATACGTCGAGGTCTTGACGGCTCGGTCTGAGCTGGCCGGAGGGGTGGGAGTGGGCGACGCCCACGATGGTCGAATCCAGGGGCAACATCCACGGATTGAAGCTGGAGAGGGTCTCGCCGTGGACGGCACCCGGGGGGATCAGGAGGTCGTACACCACCACCGCCTCCTTCTCCGTCTTCCCCCTCAGAAGCAGTATCGACTCCCTCGGGTGGAACGTGATGGCATAGGTGAGGATGCTGTCCAAGACCTCCCGCTTGATCCGCACCACCTTCCCCACCACGTTCCTCCTCCACATCCGCTCCTGTCATAAGCTGACAACAAACCACGACTTATAGCAGGCGGCTCTGCACTCTCTCTCCAAGCACCGGGAGGCTTAGGACCCGTGACAAGGTTCGGCGTTCAGATCGAGCCCCAATTGGGCTTCAGATACGACGAGATCAAGGTCATCGCCAAGGAGTCGGAGAGGCTCGGATACCACTCCCTGTTGTGCTCGGACCACTTCTTCCTCAACCCCGAGAGACCGGAGGTGGACTGCCTCGAGTGCTGGACGACCCTGTCGGCCCTCATCGGAGAGACCAGAACCCTCAGGCTGGGTAGCATGGTGTCCTGCAACTCCTACAGACAGCCCTCCCTCCTAGCCAAGGTGGCCGCCACCTTCGACGTGCTTAGCGGCGGACGCTTGGAGTTCGGCATCGGGGCCGGATGGAAGGAGGTGGAGTACAGGGCCTACGGCATACCCTTCCCCAAGGCCTCCACCCGCATAGAGCAGCTCGCCGAGGCCGTCCAGATCATACGGGCCATGTGGACCCAGGACAAGGCAACCTTCAAGGGAAAGCACTACGCCATAGAGGAGGCGGTGTGCGAACCCAAGCCCCTCCAGAAGCCCCACCCAAAGATCATGATAGGCGGCGAGAAGCCGAAGCTCCTCAGGGTCGTCGCCGAACACGCGGATGCATGGAACCTCGCCTGGACCCAGACCCCGGAGCAGCTAGGAGAGAAGCTGGGGATACTGGAGGAGCACTGCTCCGAGGTGGGCCGAGACATCGGGGAGATAGAGAGAACCCTTGGGATCATCGTTGTTCTAGGAGAAGACGAAGAGCAGATAAGAGGGAAGGTGAAGGAGATGCTTCGAGAGTGGGGTTCTGAGCTCAACGTCGACCAATATCGGGAGAGGCTGAAGGGTGCCCTCGTCGGAACTCCCGAACAGATCATCGACAGCCTCAAGAAATACATGAAGCTGGGCGTCGACCACTTCATCCTCATGTTCCCGGACGTCAGAGAGGTCACACCCCTCGCACACTTCGCCACCGAAGTGATGTCCAACCTGTAACCAGCGAGCCATTGGCTCCCGGGCCTTGGCTTCCTGAAGCACATGAAGAGGAACACATGGTAACGAACTAGACTGTGGTTGATCGGCACAGAGTATGAGAAGAACCTATTAGTGAGGTCCATCACCTAGCTGGTAGACGGTCGCGGACATGAGGTATGGAGCCGATCGGTGACATCGAATGATCTTCAAGTGACTCGGACCCGACCCTGTCGCGTTTCCGTCTGATCCATCTTCTGGTGTCCCGGCACACCGGCGGGTGAGTTAATCCTATGGGAACAGCCATCGAGACCCTCGACCTGACTAGACACTTCAAGAGAGGGAAGGAGAAAGAACTAGTCGTGGCTCTGGACCGCGTGAACCTCCAGGTTGAGGAGGGAGAGATATTCGGTCTCCTCGGCCCCAACGGAGCCGGAAAGACTACTCTCATCAACATCCTAACGACGACGCTTCTGCCCACTAGCGGCGCGGCCTACGTGAAGGGCATGGATGTGGTCGAAGAGGCCGCGGAGATCCGGAGGTACATCAGCCTGGTCTCCGGTGGCGAGTCGCCTGGATACGGCATTCTGACGGCGAGGGAGAACCTCTGGTTCTTCTCGCAGCTGCACGGACTCCGCAGCCGCGTAGCGAACGAGAGAATCAAGGAGTTCATGGAGAAGCTGGAGTTCACCGACTACGCCAACACCAAGATGCATAAGCTCTCCACGGGGTACAAGCAGAGGCTGAACCTGGCGAGGGGCTTCA
The DNA here is from genome assembly GCA_030601715.1 of Candidatus Geothermarchaeota archaeon. Lineage (GTDB taxonomy): Archaea > Thermoproteota > Nitrososphaeria > Geothermarchaeales > JAUWBL01 > JAUWBL01. The sequence continues at coordinate 8,678 of JAUWBL010000030.1, forward strand.
TCAGCGACCCAGATGTCCTCTTCCTAGACGAGCCCACCCTCGGGCTGGACGTGCTCTCCGCCAGGCAGATCAGGTCCCTGGTCAAGGAATGGGTCAAGAGAGACAGCGAGAAGACGGTGCTGCTGACGACCCACTACATGGCTGAGGCCGAGGAGATGTGCAACAGGGTCGCCATGATAGACCAGGGTAAGATTCTGGCCTGCGACACCCCCGAGAACCTTAAAAGAGGGTTGGAAGCGAAGGCGACCCTCCGATTGGAGGTGCCCTCCGATGAGAGCGGTTACTCGTGGCTCCGAGAGATGCCCGGGGTCTTGGGGTTCTCCGAAACCACGCACATAGAGACGGGGACCACAACCCTGAAGCTCCTGCTCGAGGACGAGCTGGGGATCATCACCATCAGCGACAAGATCAAGAAGAAGGGGTTGCGTGTGGTTTCGATTAGCGAGACCCGGCCAACCCTGGAAGATGTCTACATCAGCCTCGTGGGCAGGGGCCTGAAGTGAGCCACAGCCGGGGCTTCCTGACGGAACTCGA
>JAUWBL010000152.1 GCA_030601715.1 Candidatus Geothermarchaeota archaeon
TGGCACCGGCTGCAGCAGCGGTGGCGGCGGCGGACGCACCTGCCGGGCCACAACCTATGACCACAACATCGAAATCGTTTTCTCCAGCTGCGATGTCCTATCCACCTCCTCCAAGGATACGTACAGAGCTAAGGATTCTCCGACAGTTCTATGAATGCTCTGCAGGTCTCTCCTCTCGGCGATGATGCATCGCCGAGACTCCATCCAGCATCGCCTTCAGAAGGGGACGGGTCTTGCTGATCTTCTGTGCCAGCCCCCTCAAACATATGGGCGTTATGGATACCCTGCCACTCTGGATTGTTGCATGGGCGTCTGTGCCCCGCGGAAACTTGCTGTATTTCTCGCCCCACAGCCACACGTACGAACGTCCCCTCGGGTCGGTCTTTTCGAAGGCCTCAGGCTCGAAAGACTTGGCAGCCAGCTGCGTGATCTCGAACTCTATTCCCGGCCTAATCATCTCAGGAAAATTCACGTTTAGCAGATCTACGTCCTTTGGGAGGCCCTGCTCCATAACAGCCATCGCCAGGTCTGCTGCGATCGCGGCCACGTCGTCGTACTCTCGGACCATTCCGGCGACGAAGACTACATCCTGCTCAGGCTCTCTCTTCGAGAAGGCTATCGACGGGACGCCGTTGATGGCACCGGCGATGGCTCCCGCCACCGTGCCGCTCATGAAGAACTCAGAAAGAGAGAGGTTCTCCCCGATGTTGATCCCCGAGCAGACCAATCTTGGAGGAGAGCTCAAGATCTGGCTTAGAGCCAGCATCACACAATCTCCCGTGGTGCCACTGACTGTGTAAGCCCGAAAGCCATCAACGAGAACCCTTGAGATCCGCAGGGGCTTGTGAACCGTGATGCTCAACCCTGCGGCGCTTCTTGGCTGCTCCGGTGCAACGACGACGACGTTCGCTCTCTCTCTTAGCGCCGACAGAAGAGATCGGAGTCCAGTGCTCAGCACGCCGTCGTCGTTGGTAAGCAAAATGTCCGCAAGCAACTGTCATTACCTCCTGCAGGCTCCCTCAGCCTCCCCTATCTCTATGGCACAGTGGAGGAAGATGATCGAGTCCAGCGAGTCCATGAGGGATCTATGCCATCTGGTTGTACAAGTAAGGAAGGGATCGGAGCGCGAGCAAACACGAGAACCACCGCTGGCGGGAGCTACGCTTGCACACCCTCAGGAAGTTCTTCCGCACAACATGCGAGTTCGCGGTGGTTGGCACCAACAGCGTAGAGTGTCTGATGGATCATCGGTGCAGAAGATACTTGGCAAGGCTACTTCAGCGTCAACCCCACTTGATGAGGTCGCTGCCGGCGCGCGTCATTCTGGGTTAACCTCTACTTTCACACCTTCTCTGATCTGATCAACCCGTGCTAGGTTGCCGACGAACGCTGCCCTTCTGAAGCTGCTCTTGAAGGTTCTGATGATTTCTTTGACGAGCATTTCTGGGCGTAAGAAGAAAGCTCGATAGGATTCGGCTATGAGAGCGCGAACTGTCTCGAGTGGAACAGCATCGGGCGAAACCTCTGGTACCAGGACGCCCTTCTCCCAGTGTAGATCTTCGTCAATGAAGCCTTTCGCGACCAATTCGTTCCATACGGACGATCCAGGAAGCGCGCCTAGCACGTTTAGATGGGGGACATCGATGTCGAGTGCGTGAACAAACTTCAGTGTATTCTTAATCTCCCCTATGGTCTCATCTGGTGCTCCCAAAATAAACGACCCTACAATAACATCAATGCCAGCTTTTCTAGCCTTTCGCACGGCATTTCTGGACTGTTCAGGGGTTATGCCCTTTGTATAATAGTCCAAGATCCTCTGATTCGCGCTTTCTATTCCGAGGTAGAGAAGTCTGCATCCTGCTCTGACCATTTCTCTCAGCATACTATACTTGCACTTGGTCACGCGAGAGTCACAAAACCATTGAATGTCCATCTTCTCCGCTCTGATTCTTCGACAGAGCTCAACCACTCTTTTTGGGTTTAGCGTGAAGTTGTCGTCCACAAATAGAAACTGTTCATAACCATCGCTCTGCAGTGAATTCAACTCGTTCATGATGTTTTCAACAGACCTGGGCCTCCATAGGCGGCGGGCAAACGCCGAACACGAACAGAAACTACATCCAAATGGGCACCCACGTGAAGAGACGATGGATGTGAATTGTTTCGTGGCCACCCTTATTCCATAAAGGCTCGAGGTGTATCTCGCGCCGGTCAGGCCTCGATCTGGAATAGGAAGGACGTCTAGACTCCGTAAGAGCTGTCTCTCGGGAGTGGACGCAGGTTTCCCATTCTCCCTAAAAGTGATGCCAGCGACATCTTTTAGATTCCCATTCTTTTCTAGGCATCTATCCAACTCAACGCATGTGTATTCGCCTTCTCCACGAACGACTATGTCCACAAAGGGGTACTTCTCTATGATTCTCTCCGCATTGAAAGTTGCGTGATAGTTTCCAAATACGATGAATATGTTTGGATTGTGCGTTTTCGCATGCTCGGCCAGGTTCAATGCCTCTTTGAAAGACGAGAGCAGAACCGAAAAGCCTAGAACATCTGGGTTTTCGCCTTTTACCCATTGAATAGCCTGCCTAGAAGAATAGCCTAGCGCAGCTTGGTCAAGAACCGAAACCTCAGTTCCATTCTCAGCCAGGAGGGTTGCGCAGTACAAGATGCCCAATGGAGGCCAGGCTGCTGCTACCGGGAAAATCCCCCTCTGCCTGGAGGGTCCCGACGCCGGACTTGGGCTTATGAAAGAAAACTTCATTGCACTCTTGGTAACTCGTATTGCGTGAGGCAATTAACTGCGTTATGGACACATGAATCAACAACCCCAACATGTTCGGCTAGAACATTCAGCGGGTGACTGCATCCCCGGGACATTGTCTATCCTCAGACCGTTCACTGAAGCCTGCTTGAAGCCTGAAAGCGGTGGCTGTGTGTCTTCTGGAAGAGAATGATTCTCCATCTATTAGCAAAAAAGCTCACAGATGAGAGTTTTGCACCGGCCGCTTCCTCCCCCTCGGGTTCGGGGGGGTCCCTGATTCGGCCATCCCCTCGGCCTGCCCGCTTCGTGGTTCGCGACACCTCAGCCGCGTGCCTCCGGGCGGCCTCCTCTCCGCCGAATCCCTCGGTTGAGTCAGGCCGACTGTCCTGACCGACATAAGCATGATAGGCCCTTTCGGGCCGTTCCAACGGGGATGTCGGGTGCCATCTCCGTCGGAGTCATCCTTCCGTCTTGGTTCCTCGGCCTCTCCGGAGTCGGCCGGAGATTCGTGCCTTTTGGGCGTTCGTCTCCTCCGACAGGGTCGGGCGTCGATTCCGCAACGGTAGTGCTTATCGATTTCGGTCCTCAGCCATACCTGCGCCGCCGATGCAACTGACAATCTTCAGAGTTGACGTATATGATCGCTGTGTTACCTGAGGTGATGTCTCTATAGTAACTTGAGCATCCCTAGATGTCGAGCCTTCCCTTCACCATGAACTTTCTTTCGTACCTTCGGGCCACCTCGCGGATGTCGTCAGCCTCTCGTGGAGCCTTGTCCCTCCTGATTCTCTTGATGCGAGCGAACCTAAGGGCGTAGCCGGATGGGTATTTCGGGCTCTTCTGGATCTCGTCAAAGGCAACCTCCACGACGATTCGGGGCTCTACC
>JAUWBL010000049.1 GCA_030601715.1 Candidatus Geothermarchaeota archaeon
AGGGCGCAACCAAAAAACCGGCGGGGCCGGGATCCGAACCCACTCTAGAGTTCTGCCAAGGCCTATGACTTTGGGGCTCTATCGGAGAGAATTTCGGGGACATCTGTGAGCGTTGAGATTGAATGTTGAGCGACTCGCACAAGTTCCTCATCCGTTCCCAAGGAGAAACCTACGGCCGCCAATCTCAGGAGCCCGGCGTCGAACTTGGTGTCCCCGACCGCGGCGACCTGGAACGGTCTCAGACCAATCCGCTGCAGGAGGGTATCCAATGCTAGGTCCTTCTTCAAGGGCTCAACCCTGTTGATGCCCTTGCCCGTGAGGTACCCCTCTTCGTCGACTTCAAGCCCGTTGGCCAAGACGTAGTCGATCGCCAGATCATCAGCCACCGCAGAAGCAAGAAGATCAAGCCCTGCGGAAACTATCGCGGTCAGCAGCCCCATCTTCTTCAGTCCTTCGAGACAGGCCCTGGCACCCGGGACGTATCTGTAGTCCTGCAGTATTCGCCAGATGTCGTCTATGTGTGTCGCCCGGGGCCACGCCTCGATGTCCCTGACCGCGAATTCGTCGTACGTTATGTCTCCTCGCGAGTAGGCTCTGAGATTACGTCGCTCAACAGTCTGGGTGCCGAAGTGTTGATGTATCCTGCTCCAACTGCTGGGTTCCTCCACCAGCGTTCCGTCCAGATCGAAGACCATCAGTCTCAATCCAGGAGCTTTTCCCATCGACGTATCTGCCCCTCACACCAATTCAGAACTCTTAAAGCGATTTCAACGCATTAATCGTTGACAAACTCGGTGGTGTGGTATTTGGACGAGGAACTAGCCCTAACAGTTATCGATCAGGCACTGATGCTGGGAGCTGACTACGTGGAGGCCAGGTTTCACGAGAAGAAAGCTGAGACCATCGCCCTGAAGAACGGAGAACTGGAGCCCATCATCAGACACATGGAAAAAGGCGTCGCCACGAGGATCCTCGTGGATGGCGCCATGGGCCTCGCCACCACGAACCTAGTGACCGAGGCCTCCGTCCTTGAAGCGGTCGAGAAGGCCGCGAAGCTTGCGAAGGCCGCGTCTAGACTGATGGATGAGAAGATCGAGTTCTCTCCTGTGGAAACGTATGATGTCGAATACACGGCCGTCGAGAAGAGGCCATGGGTCAACACCGACCTCGATGAGAAGATAGGCCTCTTGAGAGATATTGACAAGGGGCTCGAAGATGGAAGCGAGCTGAAAATAGGGTTTCCATCTCGTTTGCTTGAGCTCAGTCACGTTTGGGAGAAGAAGCTCCTAGTCAACAGCACCGGGACCTCGATACTCTCAGCTATCCCGAGAACGGGAGCCCACTACCTTCTCACGGGAGCAACAGATGGCAAGACGATTCAGAGAATGGGACAGATCGGGGGGGCGGTTGGATGGGAGATCATGGAGGACAAAGACTTGGAAGGAGTCATCGCCAGCGACGCGAAGGCAATGGAGAGGATGCTTCTCAAGGGCACGAGCCCACCCACGGAAGAGGTAGACGTCGTCGTGGCTCCAGAGGTCTCAGGCATAATAGTCCACGAGGCCATAGGCCACCCGTCCGAGGCGGACCGCATTCTTGGGAGGGAGGCCGCTCAAGCAGGCGAATCGTACATGGAGCCCGACAGCCTCGGCAGAAGGATAGGAAGCGAGGCCACATTCGTCTCGGATGACCCGACGATCCCCGGATCCTCTGGTTACTACCTCTATGACGATGAGGGGGTCAAGGCGGGGAAGAGGGTGCTCGTCGAGGAGGGGGGGATAAAAAGCTTCCTCCACAATCGAGAGACCGCAGCGAAGCTCAACGTGGAGAGCAACGGCTCCGCTAGGGCGATGTCGTACTCCGTCGAGCCCATCGTCCGGATGGCCAACACCTACTTTGAGGCGGGAGACCACGCATTCAGTGAACTATTGGAAGACGTCCACCTAGGAGTCTACATCAAATCATTCATGGAGTGGAACATCGACGACAAGAGGGTCAATCAAAGGTACACGGGCCTCGAGTCGTACATGATAAGGGACGGGGAGCTGGCTGAGCCGGTCAGAAACCCCATGATCGAGACGACCACGGAGGAGCTGTTGGGCAAGCTCGACGCGAGAGGAAACGACCTCCGATTCTGGGCCGCAACTTGCGGTAAGGGCGATCCAATGCAGGGAGCTCCCGTGTGGGCCGGGGGGCCCCATCTGAGGTTCAGAGGAATCCGACTGGGGAGCAGGTGACGGCAGTGGAACCGCTCTACACAGTCTACCTCGAGGAATCAATGGACAGCGCTCGCGACAAGGCGGAGAGGATGGGGGCGGAAGACTTCGCCGGCTTGGCATCAAGAAGTCGGACGGTGATGACTAGGTTCTCCAACAACTCTGTCACCGTAACAGGTTTCAACGACCTGTCTTCCATCGACCTCTACTTAGGGTACAAGAAACGACGAGTAACCTCCTCCTTGCGCGAGGTGGATGAAAAGGCGGTGTTGGTTGAGGTGGAACGGATGATCGATTCCGCGAAGAAGAGTGAGCCGGCGGAGACCTACTCCCCCCTCCCAAGCGGGGCAGTCGAATACGCGATTCCCCCCAAATCCTACGACCCGGACGTGGCGGAATTGGACGAGGAAGGCATCGACATAGTGGAATCCGTCATAGAATCCTCCGCCAAGGCGGGCGCCAAGAGGACATCCGGCACGTTCACGACAACGCTGAGAAAGCTGCTCCTTGTCACTTCGGGAGGCAGGGAGGGCGAGTTCCGATCCTCCAAGGTCGAACTGAATGTGAGGGCTTTCACCACCAAGGAAGCCAGTGGGTCCGCTGGGGTGGCATCTTGTACCTTAGGTGATCTTGACTATGAGGGAGCAGGTCGAACGGCGGGTGAGATGGCTGTACAGGCCAGGAACCCCAAGGTGGTCGCTCCCGGCAAGTACGACGTCCTTCTCTCGAGGTCGATAGCAGGCAATCTCCTAAACCTCATCGCTGCCTTCACGTCCTCTTTTTATGTGGAATCCGGCATCTCTCCGCTCGCAGGCAAGCTAGGAGAGAAGATCCTCAGTGACAGGATAACACTCCACGACGATCCCACGGTTCCAGGAAACCCCGGCGCGGTGCCCTTCGATGCAGAGGGCGAGCCGACTCAGAAGACCACCATGGTCGACAAGGGAGTCTTGAAGACATACCTGCACAACGGTGCGACCGCCCGGAAGTTTGGTGTGGAGTCGACGGGCCACGCCGGTTGGATAGTCCCTGCCCCCAGATCGGTCATCGTGGATCCGGGGGACATTCCGCGGGACCGGGCCGTGGAGGCACTGGCCACGGGGGTGTACTTCACCAACACATGGTACACCCGTTTTCAAAACTACAGAACCGGAGAGTTCTCGACACGTCCAAGGGACGCCGCTTTCCTCATCAAGAACGGAGAGATTGTCCAATCTCTGAAGGGAGCGAGGATAAGCGACTCGCTTCTCAGGATGTTTAGCGATGTCAGATCCCTCACCGCGGACTCAAGGTGGGTCACAGGCTGGGGCTTCAGAGTCCCCTGCCATTTGCCAGAGTTCATCCTGAAAGACGTCAACATCACTAGCGGGTACAAGTAGCGCTAACTGAAGGATTGGAAGGCCGCGCTCTGTTGTTTGCCTTATATTGAGACAATACCAGCCGGAGCACACGATTTTTCTGAAAAGAACGTCTCTCCTCTTGAAAACATATAAAGATTCAGTCACCTAATACTACGCTTGAGAAAAGAGGTAGGATTTGGTGAGAAAGAAATGGCTCAAGCGATACCTATGATGACTTCAACGGGTCAGACGATCCTGGTTCTGAAGGAGGGCACGCAGAGGAGCAGAGGAAAGGAAGCCACACGCAGGAACATACAGGCGGCGACACTCATATCGAGAATAGTCAGGACCTCTCTGGGGCCGCGAGGAATGGACAAGATGCTCGTGGACACCCTAGGTGACGTGACTATCACGAACGATGGGGCCACCATGCTTAAGGAGATGGACATCGAGCACCCAGCGGCGAAGATGATGGTGGAGATCTCGAAAACCCAAGACACGGAGGTCGGAGACGGGACAACCTCGGTCGTAGTCCTGGGAGGGGCACTGCTGGAGAAGGCCGAGAAACTATTGGACAAAGACGTACACGCGACAGTGATCATTGACGGCTACAAGCAGGCAGCCAAGAAGGCCCTCGAAACCCTCAAGAAGATGTCTGTCAAGGTCAAACCAGAGGATAGAGAGGTTCTGGCAAAGGTAGCTGGTACATCCATGGGTTCCAAGCTTGTGGCAGGGGACAGGGAGTTTCTCGCACAGATCGCTCTGAACGCGGTCTTGGCGGTCAAGGAAAAGGAGGACGGCGAGATCAAGGTCGACATCGACGATATCAAGGTCGAGAAGAAGCCCGGAGGAAGCACCAGAGACACGGGCCTCATTCAGGGCATCGTCCTAGACAAGGAGATCGTCCACTCCGGAATGCCTAGGAGGATCAGCGACGCCAAGATCGCCCTCATCAACAGCCCCCTGGAGATCGAGAAGCCCGAATTCGACGCCCGAATCAACATCTCCTCCCCCGATCAGATGAAGATGTTCCTCGAAGAGGAGAACCGAATGCTGAAGGAGATGGTCGATGGCATCGTTAACTCTGGGGCGAGCGTAGTCCTCTGCCAGAAGGGGCTGGACGACATAGCCCAGCACTACTTGGCGAAGCGCGGTGTCCTGACTGTCAGGCGGGTCAAGCAGTCCGACATGGAGAAGCTCTCTAAGGCTGTCGGGGGAAGAATCGTGACCAACTTGGAAGATTTGACGTCCAAGGACTTGGGCTACGCCGCGGTGGTGGAGGAGCGGAAGATCGAGGAGGACAAGTGGGTGTTCATCGAGGGGTGCAGGAACCCCAAGAGCGTCACCGTTCTCATCCGCGGAGGCAGCGAACGCGTCGTCGACGAAGCCGAGAGATCCATCCACGACGCCCTCAGCGTCGTCAAAGACGTCCTACTCAAACCCGCCATCGTCGCAGGAGGAGGAGCCCCCGAAGCCGAGGCAGCCATGAGGGTCCGAGAGTGGGCCACCGAGCTCTCCGGAAGGGAACAGCTCGCCGCCATGGAGTTCGCTGACGCGTTGGAAACCATTCCCCTGACGCTTGCTGAAAACGCGGGTCTGGACACCATAGACATGGAAGTCGAACTAAGGTCGAAGCACAGGGCAGGAAAGAAATGGACGGGGATCGACGTCTTCACGGGCAACGTGGCCAACATGATGAAGAAAGATGTGGTGGAACCCCTCTCCGTGAAGGAGCAGATGATCAAGTCAGCTACGGAAGTAGCCTCCATGATCCTCAGGATCGACGATGTCATAGCAGCCTCGGGGATGAAAGCGCCTCCTATGCCACCCGGTGGAGCAGGAGGACCTCCAGGCATGGAGGGCATGGGAGAGTTCTAGGCGGGTAGCGAACAGGCCACAAAGGCCTCCCCTTTTTTCTAAAGTTCATTCTCTGTGACGCACACCCTAGGCACAGCGAACTCACTGTTGAGAGATGAGCATCTTCATCCCCATTCGGCCCCGGATTCAAGCCTTTAACCCGCCCGGGTCCAAAGTCATGCTGTGATGAGAAGACTTCTCTGAGCCGAATCTTGGCTGTGATGAGATGAAGCGAATCTGAAGCCCAATCGTCACGAGAATGGGGCTCTGAACCAGCAATACACCAGGCTATCTCGAGCTCAACATAGCGAGCTTCTTCTCTACCCTAGCCCTCGCCCGAGTGTATCTCAGGAGGACGGAGACAGCCGATACGGACCTCTCTGGCGTTCTGTATGCCGGTATGCCCGCCTCCTGAAGTAGCCGAATGGCTCTCTCAACCTGTTCTCCCCCGACCCCACAGAACACAATGGGCTTTCTGGTGGCCAGTCTTACGTCCTTCATCGCCTTGATGATCTTTGCCGCGATGAGAGTAGGGTCCGTCAGAGGTCCTTGAGTGTACATCGCGAGTACAGTGTGGACATCGGGATCTCCCACGGCTGTCAGAACCGATTCATAGTAGGCATCGTCGTCAGCCACGGCCGTAAGGTCTATGGGATTCTCAACCGAGCCGAAGTAGGGCATGTGCTTCTTCAGCTCCTCCCTAAGCTTCTGCGTGGGCTTCATTAGTTCCACTCCCTGATCGTCACAAGCGTCGGCGGCCAAGACGCCCAACCCTCCACCGTTCGTCAGGATGAGGAGGTTTCCCCCGAGGGGTCGGAAATCCTCAACAAAGATTCTGGCCCAATCGAAGGCCTGCTCAATGCTCGATGCGTAGAGAACTCCTGACTGGTTGAACGCTCCGAGCATGACTCGGAAACTGCTGGCTAGGGCACCAGTGTGCGTGGAAGCGGCTTGAGCCCCCTTGGAAGTCCTCCCAGCCTTGATCACAATGACAGGCTTCTTCACAGAGGTCCTCATAGCGGCTCCGAGGAATCGTCGGCCCCGCACGAGCCCCTCCATATAGATGAGGACAACCGATGTGTGAGGATCCTCTGAGAAGTACTCCAGCAGATCCGAGTCGTCGATGTCAGACTTGTTACCCATGCTCACGACGGCAGACAAACCGATGTGTTCAAGGATCGTGAAGTACATGAGGGCTATTCCAATCGCTCCCGACTGAGTGATAAAAGCGATCCTTCCTGGTCGAACGATGCGAGGTCCGAAGGAGGCGTTGAGCTTTGATGGAGTACATATGACGCCAAAGATGTTGGGACCCAGAACTCTCATCCCGTGTCTGGAGGCTGTCTCAACCACTCTTTCCTCTAGGTCGCTCCTCCCGATCTCCTTGAAGCCGGACGAGACGACTGCAACTACTCTTACACCCTTCCTCCCACAACCGGTGACGGCTTCGGGAACCATCTCCGCTGGAACACAGACCACTGCCAGATCCACATCACCCCCGATGCTGAGCACACTGGGATAACACCGAAGACCCCGGACAGTGTCAGCGTTCGGATTCACCGGGTAGATCTTACCAGAGTATCCGAAATCGATGAGGTTTCGCAGAACCTCGTGTCCGATCTTTCCACGCTTCCTAGAAGCCCCTATCACAGCAACAGACCTAGGTTGAAGCAGCGCCTTGATGGCGTTCATTGAGAAGTCATATCACAGTTGGGTTACTCGCTGTAAAAGATGTCTGGTCGCACAGTCACTAGAGGGTTTCTTCAGGAAGAGGTGAGGGCCTTAG
>JAUWBL010000200.1 GCA_030601715.1 Candidatus Geothermarchaeota archaeon
CGTAGACGATGGGATCCTCAACCAGGTAGAGATGGCCTTCAGAGCCTATGACCCCTGCCTTGCCTGCGGAACCCACTCTCTCCCGGGTACCATGCCCATGGAGATCAACATCTACACCAAGGAGGGGGAACTCTACCAGACAATAAGGCGATAGCGACGCCAAACGACAAGCCCAAGACGGTCATCATAGGCCTGGGCAACCCGATCAGGGGAGACGACGCAGTCGGCCTCAAGGTAGCAGAGATCTTACAGCACGATCTGAAAGGCCACCCAGACGTGGAGGTGAAACTGCTCTCCACCGGAGGCCTCAGCGCGGCAGAGGAGCTGATAGGACACGAAAAGGCGGTCATCGTAGACGCAATGGTGAGCAGAGAGGACAAGATCGGCACGATTCGGAAGTTCGATCACAGCCAGCTCTCGGAGACGGTTCACCTATCCGAGCCCCACCAGACCAACTTCGCGTCAGCCGTCGAGGTTGTCGCAAAGCACGCCCCCCGCTTCCCAAATCGCATAACAATCTATGCCATTTTGATCACGCAACAGGAAGACTTCCGCGAAGGTCTCAGCCAAGGCATCACACACGCTGCCGAAGAATGCGCTGACCTCATACTCGAAGAAGTGGGGAAGGGAAGGAGATGAATTCTCTTCCCGTCAGATGGTGAACACTGAGCGTTCAAGCACTTAGAGGAACGCCCTATCCGAAGTGATCCCCTCGTCCGTGCGGAAGAAGTGTGTGAAGTCCTCCGAACCCGTTCACAGCGTTTGGACCGAGCTTTTCAGCACGAAGCCAACACAGGAGAAACGACAGAGCACGAGGATTTGGAGAAAGCACCCAAGCTTCCACGAGGCGAATGACGATCAGTACGTGTCAGCTAAGCCGTATGTTTCTATGCGTGAACTCTATGTTGCAGGAACCTTCGGCAGACACCATGCAGGGACCAATGGGATTATCCGGTCTGCAAGCTCTGGCGAAGAGGGGGCATTCCCTGGGATACATGACTCCTCTCAGCACTTCTCCGCATCGGCACCCCCGTGCTTCGTCGTCAGACTCAGCTTCCAGACCTTCAAGAAGATGGTCATACCTTTCGCGGGCATCGTACGCTTTGAACTCTTTCCTTAAGGCCATGCCAGAGTTTGGAATCATCCCGAAGCCGCGCCACTCCCTGTCCTCGGGACGGAACACCCTATCGAGTAGCCCCAGAGCTTTGAGGTTTCCTTCATACCTTACGCTACGCACGTACTCGTTCTCTACCCTTGCCTCTCCTCTCTCAACTTGTTTGACAAGCATGTACACAGCCATCAATAGGTCCAGAGGCTCGAACCCAGCCACAACCTGAGGTAGATCAAAGGCTCTGGTGATCGGTTCGTATGGTCTGACTCCGATGACAGTGCTGACGTGGCCTGGCTCGATTAGGCCATCGAGACGGATCTCCCCCATCCTCAGCAGAGCGTAAACAGCTGGAGGTACGTACCTGTGGCAATTGAGAATCGAGAAGTTCTCCGGTGGTCCATTGAGGATCTCGATAGCGGTGCCTGGGGCTGTCGTCTCGAAACCGACTGCCATGAAGACCACATCCCTTCCCGATACCTTGGCCGCTCTCACCGCGTCCGCTACACTATAGACGATTCTAACGTCGTGGCCGTCAGACCTCGCATCCAGCAAGGACCCATCGGGGCTGGGAACACGAACCATGTCGCCGAAGGACGCCACTGTGATACCCTCTCGGGCCAACCGAATGCCTTCTACTATCTCCATCGGCGTGGTTACGCACACGGGGCATCCAGGTCCCTGTCGAATCTCGACACTGCATCCCTGGAGAAGGGTATCGATGCCATACCTGACGAGCGTATCTTGGTGGGTACCGCAAACATGCATGAAGACCAAGTCGAGGTCGGATGCAGAGAGTCGGTTAACTATCGTGTCTGCTATGTCTCTGTCTCTGAACCTGAAGCGGTTCAGGATCTCATCAGTCTGACCTTGGTTATGGTACATTCCTTTCCCTCCTTGATCTCTAGTCGCTGACTGCAGTTCGGACAGATGAAGACCGGTGTGGAAAAGTGGTATGATGGATCATCGTCCTTGTCCGTTGAGCCTAGGTGGCCACAGCTTCTACACGAAAGCACTCCCGTCTTCTTCGTGATCACTAGCCTCGAACCCTCCATAGGTGTCTCCTTGGCGAGAATGCCGTACCAAAAAGACACCTGCTCGGGGTTGAGGAAGGTGAACTCGCCTATCGTGATGTGGACTTCGAGCACCTTTTTCGCGGCGTGATTCTTGGCTTCTGTCAGGACTGATTCGACGATGCGGCTCGTCATAGAGAGTTCGTGCAACCAGGGCACCCAACATCTGTCTTTCTGTTCGGCCTGGCTTGATCACAGTCCAAGGGCCTTGACGACCTCTCCTACCCCTTCACCAGTTCTACAATTGGTGAACACCACTTTAGCCTCTCGGTTGACCCTCGCCACATCGTTCTCTATCTTGTCTGGATCCACCCCCATAGCTTCGGCCAGATCGACCTTGTTCACAGCCACAACCCCTGCCTCCGCGAAAATATAGGGATGCTTCTTCACCATGTGGGGCCCCTCTGTTACGCTGGTGACGACTATCCTGTCGTGGGCGCCTAGCGGAAACTCGGCGGGGCAGATCAAGTTTCCGACGTTTTCTATTAGCAGTAGGTCAACAACTTTCAAATTGAGTTTCATCAGAGCTCGC
>JAUWBL010000038.1 GCA_030601715.1 Candidatus Geothermarchaeota archaeon
AGCAGACCCACCGGAGGATACTGGCCGCCCTAGAGGAGAACTGAGGTTCCCTTAACTTTGCTTAGCGACCACCCACAAAGCTAACAGAGACGCCCAACCAAACCAGCTCCTCCAGTCTCCCCTCAACCGAAACATCTTGGAGCCTCTGACTCAGCTCCCCCTACAGCCCGCATTTTTTTCCTCACCCACACGCACAGACAGGGGGAACGGAAGAACAGCGGCAGGCTTCGATTCGCAAGAGACTCTGGGCTCACTCAAGAGCCCGATGACGCTCTAGGTCGACAGCCCTTCGTAGCTACTGGTCTTTGGCTCTACGGTAGAACTGGTAGCTGACATACTCCCGCCTAGGGTTGAAGATCTGGCCGCTCAGAGATATGGCCCTCTCCCTCTTCCCCTCTATCTCGTCCGTGACGGTGAAGACGTAGGCGTCGCTTCCAGCCCCCGAGCCGTAGGCCACCATCATGATCCGCTCCGACGGCTTCGCCACGTCCAGAATGGCGCACAGCCCCGCGATGCAGGAGCCCGCGTACATGTTCCCTATGTAATCGACGGCGTTCCCCAACTCATACTGATCCTTCTCGAAGCCCAAGGCCCTCGCAGCCGACCTAGGAAACTTCATGTTCGGCTGGTGAGCCACAAAGTAATCGAAGTCGCCGCTGCTGAGGCCCGTCCTCTCCAGAAGAGACTTCCCCGCGTTGACAACCGTCCTGAAGTAGGCCTGCTTCCCCGTGAACCTCTGCCCGTGGCTCGGATACCTCTCGCCCTCTCTACGGTAGAAGTCCGGCGTGTCCGACGAGTAGTGAGCCACCCCATCGAGGGTCGCGATGACCCCCTCGCCTCCCAGCAAGAGGGCGGCAGCCCCCGCCCCCACCGAGTAATCCAAGGCATCACCCGGCCTGGCCTGGGAGTTGTCGCTCCCGATGACCAACGTGTTCCGGTAAATGCCTGCCTGGATAGCCCCGATCATGAGGCCGAACTGGCTGGTGGCCGCCTTGCAGGCGAAGCGGGCGTCGTACGAGTTCACCGAAGAGGGTATACCGCAGACCTCCGCCACCGAAACAGCCACCGGATAAACAGCATAGGGGTTGGACTCGGTGCCCACGGAGACGACGTCGACGGTGTTCTTGTCCGCTCCGGCGTGAAACATGGCCCTCTCAGCGGCCTCCACCGCGAAGGTACGGGTATCCTCGTCCAGAAACGGCAACGCCTTCTCCTTGACGACCCCCCGATAGAGATCCGGGTTCTTCCCGCTGGCCTCCGCCACCTCCTCGACCCTAATCCTGTACTTGGGCACATAGACTCCGTATCCGACGATCCCCGGACGCTCGGAAGCTGCGCCGCCGGGGACCACAGGCTCCAAATCCCTGGCTAGGTGGGTCTCGTAGTAGTCGTCCAGCAGCGAGAACGAGAGCCTCGAGTAGTGGATCAGTCCGTCGTCGTAGACGCGGCGAAACCGAGGAACGACTCCCTCTCCTATGAACCCCCCGATCCCGATCTCGTCAGGAGACGCCCGAAAATCGGTGAGCCTCCCGCTCACCATGACCCGGCCGCCATTCGCCCGGAAGGAGACATACATGGAGAACGGCGCCTCGAGATACTCGAACTTCGTCGTAGGATGCCGGTTGACGCTGGCGGTGTAGATCTCCCCCAAGCTCTCTCCGAAGAAGACGTCCTCCATCCGGCTCTCCCTCCCCTCATTGTTGCAGAACATCTTCGGAGGGAAGTACACCTCACCGCAACCCACACACCTGCTCCCCCGAATACGATAGACCGTCTTCGCCGTCCGCCAGGTAACGGGCTCACTCATCCCAGATCCCTCACCAGAATCTGCACGTTGCAGATGCCACCGGTCCCCCCCAGGTTGTGGGCCAAACCAACGTTCACGTCCCCCCCCACCTGGTTGTCCCCCGCCGCACCCCTCCGCTGGGAGACGACCTCACAAACCTGCCTCACCCCCGTGGCGCCGAGGGGGTTTCCATCGGCCTTGAGACCCCCGCCCACATTGACAGTCAGCCTCTCACCCGCCGCGTTCTCGTAGGCCAGATGCTTCTCCGAACCGAAGCCGTCGACGTCGGAGACGACCTCCCAGCCGCGACCCCTCTCGGCGAAGCCCGAGTCCTCCAAAAAGAAGACCTCATGGGGAGAGTAGGAGTCGTGCACCTCACCTATGTCCACCTCTCCGATGGACAACCCCGCCCTCTCCAGAGCCTTCCTGACGCAGAGCTCCGTCGCCGGCACCCCCGTCATCGACTCCCTGCACCCGAGGTCGATGCTGTCCGTCACCTTCTCCGAGGCAACGATATATATGGGCGTGTCGGTGAACTCGCCGGCCCGCTCCGGAGGCACGAGAATCAGGGACGCCGCCCCGTCCGATATAGGAGAACACTCGAGGCCCCTAAGAGGATCCGCGACAAGGGAAGACCTCAGAACCGCCTCGACGGAAAGATCCCTCCTAAACTGGGCGAACTCGTTGTGAACCGCGTGGTGATGATTCTTGCTCGCAACCCTGGCGAACGCCTCCCTGCAGAGAACCCGGTCCCCGCCCCCGAACTCGTAGATGTACCTAGCCATCATGGCGGCCACCAGACCCGCCGACGTGAAACCAGAATAGAACTCCGAACGGTCGGCGTCGAACATCAGGTCGTCCTGGATCTTCTTCACCCGGTCGCTCATCTTCTCTATCCCCCCCACCAAGACGATCTCCGAACCGCCACGGATCTGACCGCAGGCCTCATGAAGAGCCGAGCTACCAGACGCGGAGCCACCTCCCACCATCGTTATGGGCGACATCAACCCGAGCTCCCGCGACATATACGCCTCCACAAGCCCCGTCTTCGATATGGCCTGAGGCAGGGAACCCCCAAAGTAGCAGGCCTCAACCTGAGCTCTGCTCAGACCCTCGTCAACGGAGCGGAACGTCCTGATTCCCGCCTCCATCAGCAACTCCTCGAAGTTCTTGTCCCAGCTCTCACCGAAGGCCGTCCGACCGTATCCGACGACAGCTGCGAGAGGCCTCATCCCCGACACGACCGTGCAATCACAGCTTCATGGCGGCAAACCGAGAATTAAGTCACTCCCGAGGGCGAGCCCAAACTCCGACTGCCATCGTCTCACCATCACCCCAGGGCCAACCCGAGAAGGAGCAGGCTCAACCCGAAGAGGACGCCCCACACCACGCGGTTCCAAACGAGGACCTTGTGCCCATCGAGGACGCCAAATGGTATGAGGTTAAAAAGGGCCAGCCACGCATTCAAAAGAGCACCGTAGCTCAGGACGAGCGCCCAAAGCCCGCTCATTGGGAGGGAGACGAGGGCGAGAACGCCCCCAAAAAGAACATTCGTCACAGGGCCCGCCACAGCGGTCTTGCCCACATCGCCGATATCACTCGGGCCAGCGATGACGACCGCTCCGGGAGCGATGAGCTTGATGGGTGAAATGAGGCTGATGAGGGTCAGCAACGCTCCGAAGGGATACACACGGAACTCGGCCCACATTCCTCTCTGCTGGGCCACGAACTTGTGAGCCAACTCGTGCATCATGAAGGAGAGGCCGAAGAGGGCAGCCGAGACAGCCAGAGGCAAGGGAGTGTGAAGGCCCAGTCTGGCCGAGGACACGACCAAGCTGACCCCGACAGCCGTCACCAGCAGTCCTCCTACGGTCAGGTGTATGAGCTCGACCCGGCTGAAACGCATACCCAGAGGATAGCGAACCCTCCGAGAGTAGCCTCTACTAGGCGGGACCCGAGAGGAAGGATAACCTCCGCCGCCGGCAGAGTGTGGCGTGTACTCCCTCACAGGCCTCCTGGCCCTCCAGAGCTCCTCGCACTCATGGCTCTCGGGCAGATGGTGATCCGGGCAGAAATATCCGCTACAGTAGGAGCACCTGAAGGGAAGAACCACATCCTCGCCGCAGACCTGGCACTCGACCACGCAAAACACCTAGACGGACCGTGCGTACCGTCAGAGATGGAATACGACCTTGATATCCTTTAACTGTTGGACGCCCATCACAAGGGCCCCCCCGGCCCCAGACGCCCAGAGCAAGCCTGCTCGAATCGCGAAGGCTCTACTCCTCGGAGACAACCTCTAAGGTCCCGTAGCGGCCCACATTGAGCTGCACATCCCCGCGGAAGCTGCGGGTGTAGCCGTTCTTTATGCGAACCGTGTTGCCGGAGACCACCTTGTCGATGTCGTCGTTCCAGAGAGACAGGGTGATGGTCCCCGTGTCATCCTCCAGGGTGCAATCGGACACCCGCGCCCCTCCCCCTGTCCTGAGCCTGACATCCCTAACCTCCCCGACCTCCGTGATCCTGCCCTCTACATCGATGCCCCGCATCCCGTCCCTCAGCTCACCGATCTTCATGCCTGAAACCAGCCTGTAAACCAAGTTGAGACCTCATCTAATAAAACCTTACCCCGACGCAGCCCGAGGCCCCCTCCCCTAGCCCACCACCAACACGACGAAAATATACCGGGCGAACGGTCATCTCATACCAACACACGGTGAACCGAACCCGTGACCATACACGTCAGCCTACTCGGATGCACCTCCCACGGAGCCCACCTAGCCAAACCCCTAAAGGAGCTCGAAGCCCTCTCCTTCGTCTACGACCAAGAACTCGCCGCCGCCAAGAGAATCGGACGCAAGCTCCACGTGCCCTACGGCGACTCCATCGAAGAAGCCATGAAACAGAAGTGCGACGCCGTCGTCATCGCCACCCCCCCTCGTCACCACGCCGGACAGATCCACACCGCCGTCAAAAAAGGGAAGGACGTCCTCGTCACACAGCCCCTCGCGGCCTCCCTGATGGAGACCATAAAGGTCATGAAGCTGCTGAAAGAGAGCGACAGGATCCTCATGGTCGGAGCCATCCAGAGATTCTCCCAAGTCAACCGAAAGCTGAGAAAACTCGTCAGGAATCAAGTCTTGAGGGCGCCCCTTCGCTTCGGCCTACTCCAAGACCTGGGGGAGTCGCCGCCGGAAACCCCGGAGGATGAGGCCTTCCACCCCATGCGCTACATAGACCTCACCAACTTCCTGATCGGAGAGGACCCGGATAGGGTATTCGCCTCCCAGAGCCAAGAAGACGAAAAAGGACGCTCAGCGACGAACATAGTGCTGGACTACCCTGAAGGCTTCAAAGCCTTTCTGACGGTAGGGTCCGTCCCCAACCATTCGAGGCAGGAGATTCTCCTGGTGGGGCAGGGCTTCAGCATCCAGTGGAAATCAACGGATGGAATCATAAGGCTCTGGAGGGGAGGCAAAGAAAGAGAGTTCGGCATCAGAGAGGTCTCCCCCATAAGAACCATGCTAAGCGAGTTCCTAGACTCTGTGAGAAATCGCGAGGTTGGGACATCGTCGGTTCTGGAGGGCGCGTACGCCCACCTCGTCTGGGAGATGGCGGGGGCATCCATGAGGGCTGGTTCACCTCTGCCCGTCGGATACAGGGTGATCGAGGGATGAAGAGGGATCTGATGGAGCTGCTTGCGTGCCCAATGTGTAGGTCGGAGGAGCTGGAGCTCATAGTCTTGGCTGAGAGCGTGGAGATCGACGAGGGGGTCATAGCCTGCGGGGGTTGTGGGAGGTATTATCCTATCATAGACACCATACCCGTGATGCTGCCCGACCAGCTTAGGGACAGGGAGGAGGATCTGTCCTTCTTGACGAGATGGCAGAGGAAGCTGCCTAGAAGGGTCGCGTTGGAGGGGAGACCCCACAGCCTGGGTGAGGCTGGGCGGTGAGGAAGCCCCAAAGGATCCAGCACATCGGTGACAACGTCAAGCTGGGAACAGATGTCGAGATCTGGAACCTGACGTATGTTGGGAACGGCACGGAGATCGGGGACGGAACCAAGATAGGGTCCCTTGTCCACATCGATTATGACGTCAAGATAGGCAGGAGGTGCAAGATCGAGGGTTGCGTCTACATTCCTCCCCTTACCGTGATAGGCGACGACGTTTTCGTGGGTCCGGGAGCCACATTCACGAACGATCCCTACCCAGCGTCTGGTCGACTCGTCGGCACTAGGGTGGAAGACGAGGTGGTCGTGGGGGCTGGGGCTGTCATCGGCCCGGGCCTGACCTTGGGTAGGGGTTGCGTGATCGGTATGGGGGCGGTTGTCACCAGAGATGTGCCGCCCGAGGGTGTGGTCTACGGCAATCCGGCTAGGCGGGGGTACGAGGCCGCTGAGTATCGGAAGAAGAAGGAGCGCTGGCAGAAGGGCCGGTGAGTCTCTCTGTTGGGCTCTCCAGCTCCCAAGTTTTTAAAGGTGGCTTTGGGGTAGTTGATGTGGAACTGGGTTACCTGACGGGTCTTGGCAGAGCTATGGCTGTCTGTGGTCTTTTCTCCTTCGTTGGGCCGGACGAAGCCTCTTAGTGTTAGTTCTTCGTGAGATTCATGGCGTTTACCGTGTTGGACGACATCCAACAGGTGTACAGCATAGACAGGGACTCGATGCATCTCGAGCTCGAAGAGATGCCAAGGCAACTTGCTGGATCCTACCACGAGGGCGTGCAGCGGGCAAGGGAACTTGCGGAGGAACTGCGCAAACCTGTGAGAAGTGTTCTCTTGGCCGGTATGGGTAGCTCCGGGATGGCTGCGGATATCTTGGAGAGCTGGCTTGGACCTAGGTCGAGCGTCCCCGTCCAAGTTGTTAAGAGCTACAGTCTGCCGATGTCGGCGGGCCGGGATACCTTCTTTGTTGGGGTGAGTAAGTCTGGTGAGACGAGGGAGACCCTCTGGGCTACCCGGGAGGCGCTCCGAAGGGGATGCAGGGTGGTCTGTGTCTCGGTGGGGGGTCGGCTCCGAGAGGTCTGCTCGGAGGGTGGTGTTCCCTTTTTCCGGATAGGTGACACCAAGTGGGCGAGGACCGCCACCCTCCGGCTTGTTGGGGCGCTGGTAGCTGTCGTGGAGGGGGTTCTGGGCCTCAGCGGTGCGTCGGATGAGGTGGAGGGGGCGGATCAGTCGTTGGGTGAGGCGTCAAGGAAGATCGGCCTTTCGACGTCTGTGGCTCACAACCCGATGAAGAAGGCTGCCGTCACCCTTTCGGGAACCAGCGTGGCGGTGTTGGCGACGTATCGGTTGAGGGCCATAGGAAGCCGCTTGGTGCAGCAGATGAACGAGAACTCTAAGGGGGCGGCTTGTCTGGGGGTGATGCCTGATGCGATGCACAACTTTGTTCTTCAGTTCCGGGGTACGCCGGATTCGTCCTTGGTGGTCCTCCGGGGGGAGGGTGAGGATGCCTTGATGGCTAGGTTGACGGAGGAGGTGAGGGGCGTCGTCCGGGAGCAGGTGTCGGATGTGGTCGAGATCCGGGGGCGGGGGAGCGGGGATCTGGCGGTTCTCTCCACCGCTCTCCTTCAGGTGGACTATCTCTCCTACTACTTGTCTATCCTGAGGGGGGTGGATCCGGGGCCCACGCCCGAGCTGACGCTTCTGCGGGAGAGGTTGGCTGGCATGGAGTCGACGTCTGAGCTTGGAGGTGGTTGAGCTGAGGGGTCGCAAGATGAGCAGGGAGAGGAAGGAGGCTAGGAGGAGGCGGGGGTTCGGGGACGACCTCTTCTATGACACTGACACTTCTTCGGGGCGCAC
Organism: Candidatus Geothermarchaeota archaeon; assembly: GCA_030601715.1. GTDB lineage: Archaea > Thermoproteota > Nitrososphaeria > Geothermarchaeales > JAUWBL01 > JAUWBL01. Next base: position 7,591 of record JAUWBL010000038.1, read on the forward strand.
CGCCCGGGCGAGTGTCGGAGACGTCGTGACGGTGAGCGTCGCTGAGGTAGATAATCTGGGGGAGGGGGTGGTGAGGCTGGGCGGGATCATGATTAGCGTGCCGGGCTCGCACTTCGGAGACCGGGTCAAGATAAGGATAGAGACCGTTGACGGAAGGACGGGGGAAGCGACGATACTGGAGAGCCTCTAGAGGGTTCTGCTGGTTCATTAGATCTGACTTGAGTTCTGGAAGCCACCGGCGATGAAAGCGGTGGCGCGGCTGTCCTCTGGACCGTGAACTGTTGGTGGAGCCTTGGGCGGGAATCCGAGTGGTGGTTCCGCTCTTTCTTTCCCTTTCGGTTAACGTCTAGCAAGCGGATTTGCACGAGGTCTTCGACAAACAGCTAGTTATGGACTCTGGGGCAGTGAGTCGGAACCCCCCTTTTGGTTTGACTGTCGCAGAACGTAGACTCTCTTCCGAACCAAGATGAAGACGATAGCGGTGCCAGCGATGAGCACGATGAGGGTGCTAAGATTGGTGAACTCCGGTATGTTCTCGTACTCGGGGG
>JAUWBL010000111.1 GCA_030601715.1 Candidatus Geothermarchaeota archaeon
GGGATGGGCTCCAGGAACTCAGAAGTCACGGCGCAGAGGTTCTGGGCATAAGCGTGGATAGCATCTTCGCCCACGGGGCCTTCGCCAAGGATTAAAACATCGAGTATCCTCTCCTCAGCGACTTCAACAGAGAGGTCGTGAGGAAATACGGTGTTCTCAAAGAGTTCGAGGAGGCTTTGGGCTACGGGAATATGGCTCAGAGATCGGTTTTCGTCGTGGACAAGGAGGGCATGGTGCGCTACAAGTGGGTCGCTCACCATCCCTCCTAGGAGCCCAAATACGACGAAACAAGGGAAGTTCTGGAAACACTCCCATAGCAGAGGGGTTCACTCTCGTAACCAGGGTCTCCCCCTAGCTCAAGAAACGCTGATATAGCCGAGACGACGGTTCTCACATAGCAGACAATACCGAGGTTGACCGATGCAGACCTACGACGTCCTCGTCGTTGGCGCAGGACCCGCCGGAGTCTCGGCCGCAAGAAGCGCAGCGAAGAGCGGAGCCCAGACCATTCTGTTGGAGAAGAACCCAAAGATCATGGCAGTCAAGCCTTGCGGTGAGGCCACCGGCCGGCAGACCTTCGAAACGGCAGGCATCTCACCAAAGTCCAGCATCATCCTCCACAAAGCCAACGCCATGGTGTATGCTCCCGATATGAGCTACGTCCTGATCGATCAGTCCGGATACTCCATCAACAAGTCCATGTTCCTGCTGGAGGTAGCCGCCAAAGCAGCCGAAGAGGGTGCTCAGATCAGGGTCAGAGAGACTGTTACCTCTCTTGAGCGAACGGATGGCTTCATGCGTGTGAAGGGCCTACACGACGTGTATCAAGCTAAGGTCGTGATCGGAGCGGACGGCTACAACTCCACCGTGGCTAAGAGTCTTGGTATCAGGGAAAAGTCAGAGCCTATTTCTACCGTCCAATACGTCATGGCTAACTGTCGGTTGGAGTATCCAGACAGTGCGCGGTTTTTCCTGGGGCACGAGATAGCGCCGAAGGGCTACGCGTGGATATTCCCGCGGGGAGAGAACCTTGCTGAGGTCGGAATCGGCGTCAGAGGAGCCTCCGCCAAGCTCTACCTGGACAAGTTCATCAAGAGGTTCAGCAATGAGCTTGGGGATGCTCAGATAATGGACTACAGGGGGGCGCCCGTTCCCATTGGCGGCTTGATCAGTGAAAACGTTGTCGACGGTGCGATTCTGGTGGGAGATGCAGCCGGGACGGTCGTGCCACTAACGGGGGCGGGAATACACGCGTCCACTGCGGCCGGCGTCATCGCCGGAGAGGTGGCAGCGGAAGCGGCGCTGGACGGAGATACGTCGAGTGGACGACTCCAGGGCTTTACGAAGAGGTACGACGCACACTGGGGCAAGAAGATCAGAAGAAGCCTCAAGGTGATGAGGGCCATAGAGGGAATGAAGGACAAGGACCTCAACCAGTTGGCCACATTGCTCAAGGGAGAAGACATATTGGACCTCGCCAACGGAATGGACGTAAAAAGGGTGGCGTTGATGCTCATGAAACATCCGATGTTGGCAGTGAAGCTTGCGAGGCACCTGATGTAGGGAGATCTTCGCGGGTGGTTGCCCCCGCGTGGAAACCAGTCTCGAGAAGACTATGACTCCTTCTCAAAAGAACGGTGTCGAAGACTTTCTCAAACTGAGTGCATACAAGTTCTCTCACGAAACCCCCGTCCACGTTGTGCCCGAGAATCTGCTGGAGCGATGTCATGATGGAGCTGGGGAATCCACAGGGGCGAATGTGGTTGAAGTAGCTCAGATCCGTGTTTCCATTGAGAGCGAAGCCATGGAAGGCAACCCACCTCTGAACGGCAATACCTATTGAAGCCAGCTTTTTGTCCCCTACCCACACCCCCGTTTGGCCCCGAATCCTCTCAGCCCTCACCCCCAGCTCCGCCGCTGCCCCGATGATCACCCCTTCCAGTGTTCGAAGGTAGGACCCTATGTCTTTCTTCAGCTCCGATAGGCTGACGATAGGGTAGCCGACTATCTGCCCTGGCCCATGGTAGGTGGCGTCCCCACCTCTCTCCACCTCGAAGATGGGAAGCTCACTGGTCAGAACGTTCTCTGGATCGTGGTGACGTCCCACGGTGATGGTGTGGGGGTGTTCCACCAGTATCAGTACGTCCGGTACTCGCCCCCTTTGTCTCAGATGTACCAAGTCCTTCTGTAAGTTCCAGGTCTCGGCGTAGTCGCGGAGTCCTAGGTCGAGGAGATAGGTTTCTCTATTCATCTGTTCAGGATGTGGATGGCCCGCTTCTGCACTGCTTCGGCCGCCTCCATGAGGCTCTCTGGCAAAGTGGGGTGGGGATGAATCGTCAGGCCGATATCCTCAGCCGTTGCTCCCATCTCTATGGCCAAGGTCGCTTCGCCTATCAGGTCGGACACGTCGGGCCCCACCATCCGAACTCCTAGGACGCGCCCCGTGTCCTCTTCAGCTATGACCTTCACGAAGCCCTCTCCACCTCCAGCGGTGAGTGCGCGGCCGGAGGCCGCGAAAGGGAACCTCCCCACGGACACCCTGTATCCCTCTCTTTTGGACTCCTCCTCAGAGAGGCCAACCATCGCAATCTCGGGGTCGGTGAAGATGACCGCTGGAACGGCTGAATAATCGGCCGCAGAAGGTAGTCCTGCTATCACCTCGGCCGCGACGATCCCTTCCTTAGATGCCCTGTGGGCCAGGAAGGGCTGCCCCGTGACATCACCTATGGCGTAAATCCCTTTGACGCTGGTTCTCATCCTATCGTCAGCTCGGATGAAGCCCTGCTCATCCACATCAACCCCGGCTTCATCGAGTCCCAGGCCGACGGTGTTCGGCCTTCTTCCCACCGTAACCAGAACTTTGTCGACCTCTATTTCTCTCCTGCCGCCCGGGGTCGACACAGTCACCACAGCCCTTCCGTCGTGCTTGTCGATCCCGTCGGCTGTTGAGGAGACGTGTACCGTCACTCCGTCCCTCTTCAGGGCTCTGGTTATGACGCTGACGATGTCCCGGTCGGTTCCGGGGAGAAGCGTATCCAGCATCTCCACAACCGTCACGCTGGCTCCCAGATGAGCATAGAGCGTGCCGATCTCCAACCCGCTAATTCCTCCGCCTATGACGAGAAGGTCATCAGGCACCCTCTTGAGCTCTAGGGCATCCTTGGAGCCGATAACAGTTTCGCCATCAAATGGAAAGCCACGAAGCTGAACGGTCCGGGATCCAGTGGCGATAACCGCATTCTGGGTCTCGATGAACTCCTGACCCTCAGCTGTTTCCACGATCAGTTCACCAGCACTGCGAAACTTCGCTGAGCCCCGAAGAACTTCAACCCCGTTTCCCTCACAAAGCCGCCGTATGCCTCGTACAAGGCGATCGACCGTGCTCTGCTTCCAAGCCTGCACCTTGGGAAAGTCGATCTGGAACCCTTCTATGTGTATCCCTATGTCCTTCCCCCATTCCAGCTTCTTGACGAGTTTTGAGACATAGATGAGGGCCTTTGAAGGGATGCAGCCATAGTTGAGACACTCCCCTCCGAGTCGGTCCCTCTCAACCAGGATTGTATCTTTTCCCAGTTGGGCAAGCCTTATCGCAGCGACGTAGCCACCCGGACCTGCTCCTATGACGACAGTGTCGACGCTGCTAGACATGAGTCACAGCATCTCGATGAGGAAGAGCCCCGGATTCTCCAGATACTTGATGACCGTGTTGGTGAACCTGGCCGCCGTGTCCCCGTCGACAACCCTGTGGTCGAATGTGAGAGACAGATAGGTCATGTCTCGGATGGCTATCCCCCCGTCGACCACCACTGGCTGTTTCCTGAACTTGTGAATGCCCAGGATCGCAACCTCAGGGTGGTTAATGATGGGCGTGGAGAAGATCCCGCCCAGGGCTCCTATGTTGGTGATGGTGAAGGTTCCGCCTCTCAGGTCTTCCAGCTCGATCTCTCCCCTTCGTGCCTTCTTCGTAAGCCTCTCGATCTCCTCCGCCATCTCCATGACGTCTTTCCTGTTCGCATCCTTCACAACTGGAACCATGAGACCTTCGTCGGTAGCTGTTGCGATCCCGATGTTGTAGTATTTCTTCAGGATGATCTCGCCCTTCTCCTCGTCAAGCCTGGAGTTGAGGTAGGGGTATTTTCTAAGGGCGGGAATCAGGGCCTTTATGATGAATGGGAGATAGGTCAGTTTGACGCCCCTTTCTTCTGCCACAGGCTTCGCTTTCTCCCTAAGAGCTACGAGCTCGGTAACATTCACCTCGTCCACATGTGTCACATGAGCCGCCGTGTGTTTTGAGAGGATCATTTTCTCCGATATCCTCCGCCTTATTCCCCTAAGGGGAACCCGCTCTTCGACCAACTCGGAGGGTCGCCCGGGCACCTTTCTCTCAGCAAACTTCCGTACGTCTCCTGTGGTGACGCGTCCCCCTAGCCCCGTGGGTGTCACGAGTGACAAATCTACGCTGAGCTGCCTCGCTAGCTTTCTCGTGGCCGGAGCAGCGGCGACACGCCCCGGCTTCTTCTTGACCGGCTTCTCCATTGCTGCCTCTGCGGTCTTCTTGACCTCTCCAGGGGCCGGTTCCAGTTTTTCTCCCTTCTTTCCGATGACCGCCAACACGGTTCCGACTTTGACGATCTCACCCTCGG
>JAUWBL010000161.1 GCA_030601715.1 Candidatus Geothermarchaeota archaeon
GGGCCCGCCAGCAAAACCACCCAACCTGAACTCAACAGCGAATCTGTCACACGCAGCTCCAACTCGGTGTCCTTCAGAGACTCGTCGCGAACTCCTCCATGACAGCTCGTGGATCCTTCGCCTTGATCACGCCGCTCGCCACAAGGATGCCTTCAGACCCCAGCTCGATCGCCTTTCTGACGTCTCTTCCGTCTACGACGCCAGCGCCACAGAGCAATGGTATCTGCGTGTCCGCTGCAACCTGGGCGGCATCTGAGATGAGGTCCGGACGGTACTTCGAAACCGCCCTCCCGGATCCAATCAGCTCGGGAGGCTCTATCGCCAGAAAGGAGGGTCGAGGACCGAGACCGACGAGCTCCTTCATCCTATCGATGGTTCCCACGCAGAGGACGCTTCCGAGCTTCGCCTGGGCCACGACCTCAAGCGTTTTGGCGATAGCGTCGGACGGGAGTGTTCGCTCCGAGTGGTTCACGAGAGTGCCCCAGAGGCCCAAATCCCTAACGTAGGCCGCTGGCACGTGCCCAGTATGGGAGCCGTAGCCAACGAAGTCCACGTGTTGAGCCAAGACCGGAACGTCCGCAACGGAAGCAACCTTCCTCAGATCAACCACACACGGAGCCACCGCAACCGGAATTCCGGTATCACGAGTCACATCGGAGGCCGAGCGAGCTAAGGTAACTGCGTTCTTACCCGTGGCTTCCTGATACGTCTTGAAATTCAAGACGATGAGGGGGGGCTTCATCTCAACCCACCTGAACCGATAGAAGACATGGATGTCATGCTCTTATCGTGGGGGACAGGAGCAAATAGCTGTTTGAGGGGGATGCGTTGCGGAGGAGAATCGTGAGCACAAGTCGCGAGAACCTTCGCCTAGCTTCTCGAATCATCGCGAGCGGTGGCTTAGTCGTCTTCCCTACGGACACGGTCTACGGACTCGGATGCGACCCCGCCGATGAACGGGCTGTTGCCCGGGTTTTCTTGGTCAAGAAGAAGGCAAGAACTCCTCTGCCGGTCTTGGGTTCAGGAATCAACAGTCTTCGATCCTTGTGCCGCTTCAGCGAAAGGTCTCTGAGGGTGGCGGAAGCCTTCTGGCCAGGAAAGGTCACAATCGTGCTCCCCACCAGGAGAAACGTCCCGGCGTCAGCCGATCGCGACACCGTGGGGGTAAGGGTTCCCGACAACCCAGTAACCCTGGATCTGATCGAACGGTCCGGGGGTATCCTTGTGGGGACGAGCGCCAATGTCACAGGAAGGGAGCCTCCGGCCAACGTTAATGGAGCATTCAGCCAGCTCGGTGAGGCTGTGGATCTGTATCTAGATGGAGGAGAAACCCTCGGAGTTCCCTCGACGGTTGTGGACTTCGCGGGAGACGAGCCACATCTCCTCAGGAGGGGAGCCGTCACCTTCGATGAGATTCTGAAGGAGTTGGGCAACTGAACCGTGAAATCTTTTTCGCCCTCCGACGGATACAATTCCAGGACCTCTTGTTGTAGGCGATATGCATGGCTCTGGTGATTGTCGACGGGATGAACCTCACCATAGAGGAGACGGTGGCGGTGGCTCGAGAGCTAACCGACGTTCGGGTGTCCCAACAGACGCTGCAGCGAGCAGAATCCAGCAGAGAATCCGTCGAGAGGGCGATAGCAGACGGACGAACGATCTACGGCGTCACCACGGGATTCGGGGCATTGGCGAACAGGACCATAAGGGCGTCAGAGATCCAAACTCTGCAGAAAAACATAATCCTCAGCCACCACACAGCGGTGGGCCAGCCCCTTCCGGAGGACGCCGTTAGGGCCTCCATGCTGATCCGGCTCAACAGCCTCGCCAGAGGAAACAGCGGAGTGAGACCCGAGATCCTCACGATGCTCGTCGAGATGCTGAACCATCGCGTTCATCCCGTCGTCCCCGAACAGGGGAGCGTCGGCGCCAGCGGCGACCTCTCCCAATTGGCACACATGGCGGCGGTCATGATCGGCTTCGGGCAGGCCCAGCACAATAAAGGCGTGTTCGATGGACGGGAGGCTCTGGAGAGAGCGGGTCTAGCTCCCCTAACGCTAGAGGCGAAGGAGGGTCTGGCCCTGACGAACGGAACATCCGTTTCGGCAGGGTCCGCAGTGCTCGCACTATGGGACTCCGAGAGGCTTCTTGAGACGGCCGAGGTCGCAGGCGCGATGTCCTTGGAGGCCCTGAAGGGAATGTCTCAGCCCTTCGAGGAAGAGATCCACACCGCCAGACCGTACAAGGGTCAGATCGTCACAGCCGCCAGACTCAGGAAGCTGACCAAGGGCAGCTCCCTTGTCGACTCTGACGTGATGAAGGTTCAGGACGCATACTCGTTGAGGTGCATACCCCAAGTGTATGGCGCGATTAGGGAGGCCCTCGCCTTCGTAAGACGCCTCCTACACATCGAAATAAACTCAGCCACAGACAACCCTCTGATCTTCCCGGAGAGAGGTCTCTTCCTTTCAGGTGGAAACTTCCACGGACACTCCGTCGCATTGACGATGGACTTGCTGTCCACATCCATAGCCAGCCTCGGCAACATCTGCGAGAGAAGGATCTTCCGATTGCTCAACGAGCACCTGAGTGATGGCCTGCCAGCCTTCCTCGTCAAGAAGACAGGGCTCAACACAGGCTACATGATGCTCCAATACACGGCTGCTTCGTTGGCTTCGGAGAACAAGATTCTCGCCCATCCCGCCAGCGTCGACACGATCTCCACCAGTGCGGACCAAGAGGACTTCAACAGCATGAGCCTGATATCGGCCACGAAGGCCTCAAGGATCGTCCGAAACGTGGAGAAAATAGTTGCCATCGAACTCCTATGTGCCGCCCAGGCCTTGGACCTGCGAGAGCCTCTCAAGCCCGGACTGGGAACCAAGGAGGCGAAGGCGGTCGTGAGAAGTCGTGTCCCCCTTCTGGAGGAGGACAGGGATCTCAGCGAAGACCTGAGACTCATGTTCGAACTCGTCAGAAGCGGCGAAATCCTGCGTCGGGTGGGCTCGCTTCTGGGATAGGATGGCTCAATGTCCCGGAGTGCAGAAGTCATCCGGCTGATACGCCGCGAAGGGGTTGTGGACCTCGCCAAGAGGCTTATCGAGATCCCCTCCCTCACAACCGAGGAGGGTGAACTGGCTGACTTCCTCACGGTCTACTTCGAGGAGATCGGCCTGGAAGTGAAAACGATGGAGGTCGAGAGTGGAAGATCCCAGGTCCTAGGCATCTTGCAGGGAGAAGGAAAGAAGAGTCTCATGCTCAACGGACACCTGGACATGGATCCGCTATCCGGCGGATGGGGCAGAGAGCCTTTCTCCCCTTCTGTGGAAGACGGAAAGCTCTTCGGGGCCGGCGTGGTGAACATGAAGGCCGGCCTCGCCGCACTTGTCTCAGCAGCTCGTGCCATTTCGGAGGCGGGGACAGAACTGGTGGGAGATCTCTGGGTGGCCGCAGTCGTGGGCGAGTTGCAGGGAGGAGTCGG
>JAUWBL010000017.1 GCA_030601715.1 Candidatus Geothermarchaeota archaeon
GGAGTGATCGCCGCGATAGGAGCTGCCTTCACAGGGGAGTACTACATCGGTCTCGGTCAGACGGCTGACGAAGCGTACGCGAACTTTCTCTACGAACTCGCCGGCGTTGAGCCTGACGAGCCTGACGAGCCCGATGGAGAGCCTACGACCTTGAGCGAACTGATTGATGAGGCGAATGCTCACCTAGAGAACTTCATGAATCTCTGGGCTCAAGGGCTGTTCGAGGAGGCTGGGGGAGAGCTGTCCAGATTCATGGAGCTGTGGAGCGAGGTCCTTCAGAGAAGCGGGGAAGAGGCGTAGGGTTGCGGGCGAAGACGGGTCTTTCTGACCGAGACATAGCCCTGATTCTCTCCTTGGTCGTCGTCATCGTGGGCGTCATCGTGACGGCCCTGTTGCTGAGGCTTGCCGTCCGGGGAGGGAGAGGGCTGCTCGGGATAGCACTGGCCGGTGCTACAGCTTTCCTGCTAGCATACTGGGCTAGGGAAGCCTACAAGACGGTTAGCACTGAACTTCGCCTAACCAGCACCGCTGACGACACGGAGTGGACCCACGAGCTGCACAAGGAGAGGGGGAAGGCTACTCTGGTTGCGGAGGTGCCGGGACCGGAGGAGGAACTCCGAGTCCAGACTGATGGAAACATCATCGAGGTGCGCGGAGGCGGAGGCTTCACGAAGAAGGTCAAGCTACCTTTCCCCGTGGGAGAGTGGCACTACTCCTACAGGAACGGTGTTCTACAAGTCGTGGCGAAACGTGAAGGCTAGGCCACATCTTGCCCTAGCTTGAGCTAGAACGAGACCTTCGTGAAGTTCCAGACAACCCGGTCTCCGTCGTACAGCTTCGTGTTCATGGCTCCCTGAGCAGAGAACTGCCCATTGACGTACAGGCCCCAAAAGTGGGTGGAGTTGCCCACGACTCCGCCTATCGAGTTGATCAAGACGTCGCCAAAGGAAGGATAGTAGGTGTATGTCACCTCGTCACCCAAGGCTACCAGCGTTGCATTGAGTGCTGAGTCGTTCCTCCCGATCTGGAAGAACACCCGGAACGTATCCTTCGAGCCGTTCGCGTAGTCGACCACCACAGCTGCCAGGCCCATGGCGCTCCTCCTGTCAAAGGACGTCACCTGCCTCTCCAGATCCGAACTTCTGAAGTAATAGAAAGAGGTAGCCGACGTCGCGACGACAGCCCACGCGAGCAGAGCAACTGACAACACTTTCCAGCCTCCCCCAGACATCATCCCACGATCCTACCAGCTTCCCTCACAATCCTGGGGGCTAGGGCGGAGAGGAGGATGGCGTTGCTCAGCTCATGAACCGGTCCGAAGGGGTACGGAATGCTCCCGACCGTCACCGGCAGAAAGAGGGCCAGGATCGTCACGTGCCAGGGAACGCCGAACAGGAGGGTCATGGAGGAAAGGGATGTCCCCACGTCGAAGAGCAGAGTCAGCAGAAATCCCAGGATGCCGAGCTCCAGCCTCGAGGCCACCCGTCCCCTCCATAGCATACCGGCAGCTCCTCCCACCAGGCCCATGAATAGAAAGCCGAACAGGGTCCATGGACCCGGCCCTATGAAGAGGTCGCTGACCAGCATGCTTAGTCCACCTACCGTCACGCCGCCCACAACTCCAAAAAGAATCCCGGAGACGCATGTCAGGGTCACAACCAGAGAGACGTTCGGAATCCACTGGAGAAGCAGCCTGCTGGCAGCCGCCAAAGCCACCAGCATGGTCATCGTGGAAAGAAGTCGTACGCGAGAGCCCTTGGCCCCCCACGGGCTCAGCAGGGACATGTCTAGGGCCTGGTTGGATTATCCATCCAACAACGAGGGGCTCGGCTTCTTCTTAAGGGTAGCGTAGCGCTTTGGCTGCTAGCTGAACATCGTCGAAAGCCCGGAGAATGCCATGAGACGGGAGAGGGCAGCGCTTCGCTGTTAACTTCCGGGGTTCCTAACAAAATGTTGGGAAGAGAATGGGTCAACATCGGTTGAAGGAAGAGACGAAGGCCGGCGATTCCGACCTGCGTAGCCTCGTCGATCAGGATGAGGTGTCTGATGACACGGTGAGGGCGATCCAAGATGTGGCTGCTAAGGTCTATGGGAAGATCCCGGAGCTGTTCCGGGTGAAGGGGCTCGTCGATGATCCCGAGTGGTATGAGACTTTCTTCGAAGTTGCGATGCAGTGGCCCCCCTCCTGTGGCCTGGATGAGAAGACCCGTCACTTCATGGGACTCGCCAAGTCCTTGGCCTATCTTTGGAAGCCCGGAATCCTGGCCCACCTAGAGTTCTGCAGAAGAGCAGGCGCGTCGCAGGGCGAAGTGAGCGAGGTGATCAAGGTCGCTGCCGTGTGTCTCGGCCTCGGCAACCTTGAGGTCGCTCTGGCCGCCTTGGACGATGCGGTGACGAACGAGCGTCATCTTCTGTCGGCGGACCGGATCGAGGATGAGAGAACCCTGGAGATAGTTGAGGACGCCAAGAGGTTGATGGGCGAGACCCCGCCTGTTTACCTGAGTCGGTACATTGTGGAAGACCCGTACTGGCTCGAGCTCCTTCACGACGCCGTCAGTGTTCTGTTCAATCCGGGCGCCCTCGACGCGAAGACAAAGCACCTCCTGTGTGTCGCCGTAAGCTCCGTTTCGAGGTGGCAGGGGGGCGTCCGTAGACACGCTCGACTGGCTCTGGAGTCGGGGGCGACGAGAAGGGAGGTGGCTGACGTGATCAAGTCCTCCTTTAAGACGGGCCTGTCCGTGGCGACGCAGGCCGGCTACTCGACCCCCTGCTTCGTACCTCCTGAGTCCGCGGGTGGCTGCGGTGAAGAGTAAGGTCTCCGGCCTAGTCGCGAGGGCCAAGATCTGGCTGGAGGACGGCTCCGGACGACAGATCGTGGGCGGGGGCTTGGCTTCACTGCTGGAGAAGATTGATGAGAAGGGCTCCGTTTCCTCCGCCACGAGAGAGCTAGGTATGTCCTACCGATACGCCTTGCACCGGATTACCGTGGCCGAGGAGAGGTTGGGCATCGTCTTGGTCAGCCGAAGGAGGGGAGGGAGAAGAGGGGGATGGTCCAGCCTCACCGAGGAGGGGCGTCGATACCTAGAGGAGTACCGGAGGCTGGAGGGAAGGATCCTCCGTATCCTTGAAGGTTTCTAGGGAGTCCCTGGGCTCTAGTCGAGGAGCTCATGACCCATCTGCTCCTTCGTTGATCTTCTTGAGCGTATTGCTATGTAGCCTAGGAAGGCGGATAGGACCAACATCAACACGCCATAGAGAGAGTAGCTAATCCAATGTCCTATGTCGAACCACTGTGGATCCCAGGATCCGCGACGAGAACCGACCGTCAGCGCGATGTCAGCTCCCTCTGCCCTTCCCTTTGACCATCCGAGAGCGTAGCTGCCCCCGAAGAGCAACACAACTGCAAGTAAGACGAAAACCTTCTCTCCGCTAGAAGTCAACATGATGCCTGACATGAACCGCGAACCCACCAGGACATCACATTTCACCCTCCGACGGTCTCTCTATGATTCGACCTCCGTTTCTGAACACCACCTGCCTGAGTTCTGGCTCGGAGCCTTGTGGGGAGGAGGTTTGATGTATGCTCAGCCTGACTGGGCTGCTCGGTGAAGGCGACGGTCCGTGAGGAGTCGGTTTGAGGGATCTGACTCGCTCGGTGAGGTGGGTGAAGGGAATGACTTTGACAATTCCGCTGGCTGCCCATCCCCCCAAAGCCGACGAGAGCAACTTGCCAGACATCAGGAGGAGAAGACCTGCGCAGGCGGAGAGGAAGGCGTAGGGTTGGATAGGCATGGAGGTCATATATAGGGAAGGTAGCTCAGGGCACCTCCAAGGATGCTGCCCATGAGAGCTCCCTTGACGCCGATCCTCTGGCTGCCGAGTAGCGGTATCCCAATGCCGAGGCCGAGGAGAATGTCTCTTGGCATTGAATGCCTCCAGGGCAGTTCTCCAGATGTGAGTCACAGACCCTCAAGAAGAGCCACCAACGGCTCCAGATCCCGGGTGACATCGAAGAAAGGTAGTCGGTGGTCCTTCAGCTTCGTCGCGACGATCCCCGAGATTGCAACGGTCTGGTCGCTGATCACCCTTTCGAGTTCCTCTTCGTGTTTCGCTGTTGCTATCCTGTGCACAGACGGGTCAGGCTGACCCTCGCAGATCAAGTAGTCGAACTCTTCCCCCACGTGATCCAGCTGTTGGCTGAGGCTCTCTCTTCTCTCCGCTGCTCGTAGAATAGCGGTCTCTCTCCTCGCTGACGTTATTACAAGCGCCGCCCCTGCTCTCCTGTGAATGTCGGTCTCTGTGCTAGTGATGTCTATCCTGTCCGCTCTCTCCATGTACTTGAGGGAGGCGACTCGATGGCCTCGCCGCGTTAGGGCTCGAATGAGGCTGGTCACCACCGTTGTTTTGCCACTCTTCTTCGTGCCGTAGACGGAGACGATCTTCAATCCCTAGCGTTCTCCTGTTCTGGGTTGGAGGGCTTTGTACCTCCCCTCGATTCACCTTTGGGATGTCCGTGGCCCAGGAGCACGTCCTCGACCAAACTCGCGAGGAGTTCGCTCTCTGCCTCTAGGTCTATCACGGGGATCTCTAACTCCTTGTCCGGGCTGTCTCGCCCGATGATGCCCGTTACTGCCAGGATCGGAGGGGAGGTGTCCTTGATGGTTTCGCGGAGATCTTCCTCTGACTTCGCCGTGACGATCTTGTAGACATCCGTTCTATGTGATGTTTTCATGTGAAATCCTTCGAGGAGGATCAGATCGAGGTCCTCGCCTTCCGCGTACTGGAGTATCTCTTCAAGGCTGAAGCTAGAGGTTTCGGTCCGTCTGATGATCCCTATCTCCTCAGGAGAAACGGACACAACGATTACGGCCCCAGCCTGGGCGTGCTTCCACGTATCCTTGCCTGGTGTGTCTAGGGTGAAGCCGCGGTGGTGAATGTGCTTGATGACACCGATCCGAACCCCTCTCTTCGAAAGAATGGATGTCAAGGTTTCCACCGTCCAAGTCTTACCGCTGTTCTTCTTTCCGATCACAGAAACTACGGGGCAGCCTTTCTGAGTCACGCCGCTAGATCTCCTCAATGTGCGTTAGTTCGCTGGGGGCATAGGGCGTTACGTCGATGGTCTCCCCACGCTTGTATTCACTCTTGGGTGGCACGAGAACAAAGCCGTTGGAGTCTATGAGCCTGCTGAGCAAGCCCGCACCCCCTCCAACAGGTGTAGCTACAAGCCCGTTCTTGTGTCTCGAAAGCCTCAAAGGCTGGAAGGAGAGGACGTTCCGCTTCTTCGTGTCCGAGTCGATCACGGCAGGGACTTTGGGGAGCAACGTCTCTTGGGGCAAACCGATGAGATGCTCGAGCAGCGGAACCGCCAATGCATACAATCCGGCCACCGCTGGTATGATTACGCCGGGGAGGGCTACTATGGGCTTCCCCCTTACCAGCCCGACGGCGGTTGTGTGACCTGGCCTCAGCCTCAGCCCTCGGTGGATCCATCCGCCTTCCTCAACGGAGGCGAGCGCGTCTACGACAATGTCCTTGGCTCCGGCTGAGGTGCCTCCGGTAGTGATGAGGAGGTCGATCCTGTCTAGGGTTTCCTTCACTTTTTGGCGGACACGTTCTAGGCGGTCTGGGCAGATGCCCAGGATCTCAACTGTGACTGGCAGCTCCCGTAGAAAGAGGGAAAGGATGAGGGCGTAGTTTCCGACGGCCATAGTAGGATCTTGGGAGGCCTGCCTGACGAGTTCGTCGCCCACGGACAGTATGCCTACTCTCGGCCTTTGCGCAACCTGCACCCTTTTTCTTCCTATTCCCCTCAGGGCGCCCACATCCTGGGCTCTCAACACAGTTCCCTTTCGCAGTAGAAGTCCCCTTCGGATGTCCTCGCCTCGCTTCGCTACGGACTCGCCGATAGCCGGCTTCCTGAAGATCGTCACGTGTGATCCCGATCTCTCGACATTTTCAACCATGACTACCGAGTCAGCGCCGCGTGGCAGCGGGGCGCCGGTTGCAACGTAGGCTGCATCTCCGCTTCTGAGTCGGAGCTCGTTCGGGCTGGAGGAGGGATAGAGTTCCCCTGTTACTTTCAGCTGAACGGGGTGTCTGCGTGAGGCCCGGGTTGCGGAGGCTGACCTGAGGGCGTAGCCGTCCATGAGGGAGAGGTCGTGGGCTGGTATGTCGACCTGTGAGTAGATGTCCCGGGCTAGCACTCTTTCGATAGACTCGTCGACGCCCATTTCTTCGGCGGGTCCGATGGCTGGGATCTTCTCGCGGAGTTTGGCTAAGGCGTCTGCAACGTCTAGGAGGCTAGGTTTTGAGTGCCTCATCTATGTTCCCTAGTGGTGGGTTTAGCACGGGGGTTGACCTTTTCCTCTGTGGAGGACGTTGAACACGCAGAAGGGGATGAGCTTCCCGTCCGGCTTCACCACGTGTATACAACACTTCTTGGCCCTCTGAACGTCGAATGTGAACCTGTCCATGAAGCCGTGTACGCTTATCGTCATGCAGTCGGATCTTTCTAGGTGAGGGACGGAACAGCAATCGGTCAGGCTTCGGAGGACCCGTTTGGAGCCCGGCACCGCGGAGAGGGAGTAGAGCCTTTCGAGGGCGCTGTCGATCATCTCCGAGTCGGTTCCACTCTCTCCGTACGTGTCGAAGTAGGGTTCTACGTCGAAGAAGTGGTTCATAGGTAGGAGCCCTTCCTGGGTGTTGAGGGCGTATG
Source organism: Candidatus Geothermarchaeota archaeon (assembly GCA_030601715.1). Taxonomy (GTDB): domain Archaea; phylum Thermoproteota; class Nitrososphaeria; order Geothermarchaeales; family JAUWBL01; genus JAUWBL01. The sequence continues at coordinate 6,719 of JAUWBL010000017.1, forward strand.
TCATGGCGCTACACCGGTTGTCGGGGCACGGCACGGGAAGAAAGTCCGACCTGCTCAGCTCCCCTTCTGTCTGATTCTCTAGAGCTGAGAGGACCTCGGGCAGTGTGACCCTGTCTATGGGGCTTGCCACCTCCTCCGGGTACCTTCCGACGAAGGCCATGGGAGCGAAGTTTAGGCCGTCTACGCGCTTCCTCTTCGCGAAGTCTACTATCTCTCCTAGCTGGTGGTCGTTTATGCCCCGCACCACGGTGACTCCCAGGGTGACGCTTATCCCGGCCTCTTTCACGTTGCTGATGGCGCTGTTCTTCGCTGAGAGCAGGGGTCGGCCTCGCATGGCTTGGTAGACCGCGTCGTCGACGCCGTCGAAGGATATCGATACTTCGCTCACTCCTGCTTTCGCCAAGCGGCGCGCGAGGGTTGGATCCTGGGCGAGCGTGAGGCCGTTGGAGGCGAGGGTGATGTCGTCGAAGCCCAGGTCTCTCGCCGATTCGACGATGGGGATCAGGTCTGTTCTCAGGGTGGGTTCTCCCCCTGTGAGCTGCAACGTGGGAGGGCTTGTTTCCGATTCGAGGAGAAGGTTCAACATGTTCTTGATCCGGTGGAGGGATGGCTCGGTTAGGGGTCCCTCGTTTGCCGCTGCGTAGCAGACGGGGCATCTGAGGTTGCAGCGATTCGTGATCTCGAGTATGGCTAGGCAGGTGTGTTGAAGATGGTCTGGGCAGAGGCCGCAGTCGTAGGGGCAACCCATGGCGGTTTGTGTTGCGTGCCTCTTGATGAGATGCTGTTTTCCGGGCCTCCGAAACCGGAACGATCTTGAGTATGCTGCGGCGTCGCTCCACACCAGAGCCTTGCTCTCGCCGTGGATCGGGCAGTTCTTTCGCATAACTGCGGCTCCCTCTTCGGGTCGGATCTCGGCGTCGACGATGTCTCCGCACTCTGGGCATGTGGAGGTGGTGTGGACGTAGCCGGAGTCTCGTCGGCAGGATCTTGACGGCGCTTCTGTCTGCAAGTTGCGGGGTCACCGGAGAGTCAGAGGATATTCCTCCCAGAGAATCTCATGAACCAGTTGCCTTTTATGGCCGTTGTCTTTTCAGTATGAAGGGTATGAACCATGCAGCGATCTGACCAGACTCATCACCTGATGACTGTGAATTCAGCGGCGGTCATGATCTGTGGGGTTCCTCCGCCCTCGGCGACTATGTGAATCAGCTTCTCGGCTTGTAGGGGCCTAATTCCGCCCAGGATCGTGGTTCCGTGCTTGAAGAGGGCATCGGTGCTGTCAAGGGCTATCTTGCTCATCCTGATTCCCAGGGCTATGCCGGGCGAGAGATGGCCATGGAACGTCCTGGCGACTTCGATCAACTCTTCCCTTTTCACTTGTCGACCCTCCTAGATTTCCCTGGCATCATCTGATGAGCTGGAGGACCAATTTAGGAGTAGCCATGTAAGTGCTCGCGCTTGTGATCTCTGGCTTTGCATGATTCTTCCTTTGTCCTCATGCGTCTCACTGTGCCTCTGTGAGGAAAGAACTTGACAGTCGGGGGAGCTGAACAGCCTTACCCGAGTTGCTCCCACCGAAAGAAGACAGGAGCAACTGTCTCAACGTACAGTCAATGGGCGAAAGTTAGAGTCAACGAGTGCTAAACTGTGGATCTTTCAGACTGCACCGCTTTTCAGAGCGCATACGGTCCCATTCGGGTGAAAATCCTTGAGAAAGTGGGTCCCACCCCCGTCGCCGTCATGGGTTCAGGAGAGAAGGCGTTCTCAGTCTCTGAGGCTTGAAGTAGGGTTCCCTGACGGAGATGGCTTGTCTGTACAGTTCTAGGAGTTCTTGGTCGGACGCATGGCAGCGCAGGGGGCCGAGGAAGTCGACATGGTTGTCGTCCCTCAGGAGACAGGGCTTGAACTTCCCGTCGTGGGTTATCCGCATCCTCGTGTTGGCCATGCAGAAGTCGGAGTTGTGCATCGGCTTCACCACTTCGACCACCACGCCGTTCTCGAGATGGTATCGTGTCCTTCGGTGGAGCTTGCGGCGTTCAGACTTGGCGGCGCGTTTCTTGAGGTATTCGACGGTTGAGGTGAGGTCGGAGTGTAGGTCGTTGTGGAGGGCCCTATCGGTGGTGACGAGCTCTATTATCTGGAGGACGTTGGTGCGCGTTCCACCGAGGGATGCTGAGAGCTCGATCATGTCTTCCAGCTCTCCGCCGTTGAGGCCGTTCAGGAAAACTGTGTTCAGCTTCACCGGTCGCAGTCCCACTCTGATGGCTTCTCGGATCCCCCGTAGGGCCTCGTCGAGGTGATCGGCTCCCGTGATCTGCTCGTAGACATCTCTCTTGAGGCTGTGCAGGCTTACGTTGACGCGGTCGAGTCCATTTCTCTTCAGTCTTTTGGCGAGCTTGGCCAGCCTGGTTCCGTTGGTGGTCATGGAGAGGTCGGAGAGATTGAGCTTCCCGAGGCGGCTGACGATTTCGTCTATGTCCCTCCTGAGCATGGGCTCTCCTCCCGTCAGCTTGACTTTGTGTATGCCTTGTGTGGTGAGGAGGCGAACTATCCTCTGTATCTCGCTGGGGGACATCTCTCCGCTGGGATCTCCGTTGGGGATGCCCTCCATGTGGCAGAAGATACAGCCGAAGTTGCATCTGGTGGAGCTGTTGAGGGAGATCCTCAGGCCCGTGACGGGTCTTCCGTACCGATCGATGAGGGGTCTTGGCGTCGTCATTGCTTCTGCCCCGCTCTCTGAGAGGTTGTACGTGTCGCGTAGTGGAGGGCGAGGCCGATGATGAGGGCGATGACCATGCCATATCGGTGGGCCACGGCGATTCCCCCTATGGTCAGGATGACGGCCCAGTCGATCCGTGAGTAGCGTGTTCTCTGTTGCCTCAATGGGAGGATGAGTTCGCCGCTGACGAACAGGAGGAAGACACCGATGATGGGAAGCGGAATCATTCTCAGGATCTGGGTCCCCATGCCTCCCAGGAAGAGACCTGAGGCCATGAGGATTGCACCGATTATGAAGAGGGATTTTCCGGTTCTGGCTCCGAACCGATGGTGGGCGGCTATTCCCCCCGCCCCGTGGCAGATGGGTATGGCTCCGAACCAGGGTAGGGTGCTGTTGACGAGGCCGATGGTGGTTGAGAGCTTCTTGGTGGTGGCGCCCTTTTCACCGTAGTACTGTCTGCTTAGGAGGGCGGCGGCTATCACGGCGTTGCCGATGGTCTGGGGGATCTGGGGTATGCCCAGGAAGAGGAGGCCCTGCAGGGCTTCAGACGCGGTTGGGACCGCTATGGAGGGCAGGGTGAGCTGTAGTGCGAGGGGCTCCGGGCTGATGCTGCCGGGCTGCAAGGCCAGAGCGGCGATGATGCCTAGGCCCAGAAGGGCCAAGGAGGCGGGGAGGATGGAGCGTCGGAGAAGGACGAGGACCACGAGCAGCCCTAGGAGCGCCAGCGCCAGCCCGAGGCTCCCGTCGCCAGCGATGTATTGCAGGGAGAGGATTACGAACTTGAGGCCTAGGCCCAGCTGGATTCCCCTGACGATGGCGATGGGTATCCTCTTCTCGAGGACTCGGATCAGCCCGGTGGCTCCCATGATGAGGAATAGGAGCCCGATGAGGATGGCGGTTCCTTGGATTTCGCCGGGGGTTGCGCCTTCTGTTATGGCTAGGGCTGCGATGGCCTTCATGGGCTGGACGGCGATGGGCACGCCGTAGATGGCTCCCGTGAGGATGTATGTGAGGCCGAAGGTGGTGAGGATGCTGCCTGCGTGGAGGCCGTTGACTGTCACGTAGCCCACGAAGAGCGGGATGAAGGTGCCTATGTCTCCGAAGGCTCCTGAGAGTTCTCTGGTCTTGACTCGCAACATGGTCTCTCCGGACGGGATGAGGAAGGTGGATGTTACTGGTCAGTCATATCGGAGAGGAACATAATATGCTTTCCGTATATAGGCTATATTCGTGTCTTGGGGAGGTTGCTAGACTACTCCCGTCTTAGTCTCTTGATC
>JAUWBL010000086.1 GCA_030601715.1 Candidatus Geothermarchaeota archaeon
GTCAAATACTTTTCCTTTAGCCATTTCAGATCCCTAAACTGTAGGAGGCTGTAGCCGAACAGGGGATTGTCCGTGGGAGCCTTCAGCAATCCTTTCGAATGCGGAACCTATTAAGAGTTGGCTGACACAGCCGGTGATGGGATGTTTTTGCTGACGGGCCCGGCGGGAATTGAACCCACGACCACCGGGTCTCTCCCAACAAGATAAAAGCCTCACCTGGAACCCGGGCCTGATAGCCGTCTGATCCCGTCCGGTGCTCTACCTAGCTGAGCTTCCCGACCCGTCTCCGCGGGCTTACGGGCCCCCGGTACCCGTCGAAAGACTTAGAAGGAGAAAGGCTATTAACTCTTCCAATTGAACAGGATGCAGGGAAGACTCAATCAAGATGAATCCGTCTGGGATAATATCATCGACTCTCCTCAGGACCTGACAATGCTAGGGTCTCGCTGATGCGTTGAATGAACGACCAGAAAGCCTGCTCAATACGATGAGAGTCCTCTGAGAGAAATGGGGGTTTGGACAGGTCAGCTGGACGGATACGGAGATTCCACAGTTGTTTTATGAACGCGTGCCCGGCTTTGAATCATGGCATCCAAGGCATGATGGTGTCCACAAAGACTTAATTTCCTTTGCAGAAGTCATGAGCTTTTTGGCATTGCCCTGGTAGTATAGTCCGGTCTAGTATCACCGGCTGTCGCCCGGTGGACCCGGGTTCAAATCCCGGCCAGGGCGCCAATCTAAGCGTCACAGATTCTCTCCCTGCAGTCCTATCCAGTTCTCCGAAGGAAGCTCATCCAACACTTTCCAGAAAGGAGGCTCCTCAGTGAGTTGTTGAAGAACAGCTCTCCTTCTATCAATTATGAGGCGGAAAAGCCTGTCATCATCTTTCAGCCTAACAACAAGCAAGTAAGGAGTTCTGAGCAGTAAGTCGATCTTCATCCCTGGATACTCCCTAAGCATCAGTACTTTGGATATCCCTTGTTAAGGAACACAGGATATCGCGAAAACATGCAGATGCACCCCATAGGTAGAAGTAACCGCCGAGACACGTTCTTAATGAAAAAGGTGGGAGGTTTTTGGATCGGGTAGTGATGGTCCCGCGGGCCGGATTTTCATGGAGGCAGACTAACTGCTCTCCACTTTGAATTCGCCGAACCGACCGCTGGTCGGTTCTCCGGCGACACTCCGGTGTCTGTGGCTTGGCTGGCTACTCTCGACCCGCCGAAATGCGGGCCGCTACAGCATCTCCCCCCGAAATTCACATTTCAGAGTCGGAAGCTATACCAAGCTGAGCTTGCGGGGCCTGCGAGAATGTCACAGGTCTTACCGCGGGGTCCACGGGACCAAGAACTACACTCCCATGTGAAGTGTAATAAGGATTTTGATCCCGGCCAGTCTCTCCTTTGAGAGCGCAGAGAGACTCCGCCTATCGTCCTGTCAGAGGGAAAGTAGTGACAGGGAGAGACGCAAGCCCACGAACAGCATGAGAATACCGAACGACCTCCTTAGGGTGCCAGCTGTGACTCTCTTGGCCCCCCAGGCTCCGATCTGGGCTCCGCCAACCACGCCTGCAGCGAGAAAAGGAACAAACTCGAAGAGTATGTTCCCTATGCTAGCATGGACCACGGTGTTTACGCTCGATGTCGCAACCATCATGAAGAGCGAGGTAGCCGCGGCGATGTGGATGGGGATCGCTAAGATGAGTGTCATGATTGGAACTACGAGCAGGCCTCCGCCTATCCCAAACAGCCCCGATGTTAGGCCGGCTATGAGCCCCAACCCTATCCCGAGGGCCATAGATCGCTGGGTGGACAGACTGCCACTCGTACGATTCACGGGCGAACCGCCTTTGGCTCTCTTGCTGTCCTTCCCTGAGAAGAGCATAATAGCTGAAACAGCAATCACGAAGAGACCGAAAAGCCCCCCAAGCAGGTTCCCTCGAATGGACAACGTAAGATAGGAGCCGAGGATGCCACCAGGGATGACTCCGGCTTCCAGGAGTAGTCCGGTCTTGTAGCGGATGTTCCTCTGTCGACTGTATGCTATCGTGCTCGAAACGGATGTGAAGATAATGACAGCTAGGCTTGTTCCGACGGCTCTTTCAGGCTCAGCGCCGAATATGAGAATAAGAGCAGGTACCATGAGGAAACCTCCGCCAACACCAAGGAGAGCTCCAGCTATCCCAGCCAACAGTCCGACGAGCAGAACGAGGAAGTAGGTTTCTAGGATCATTTGAACACAAGACTCACGAATTCGGAGTGCTTCGCTGACCTAACCTTTGGTTGCGGTTCGCCAAGAAGATAAGAAACCTCACAGAGTAATTGACGTTCTGGGCCCGTAGCCTAGTCTGGGCGTACTGGGGACACATAGGGCACAGGCCTTCGGAGCCTGGGGTCGGGGGTTCGAATCCCCTCGGGCCCACCAAAGTCGGACGGCACCTCGTGTCGATGGGGTCTATCACCTTCTGGGAGAAGGGAGTTGGAATCAAGTAGTGCCAGGTAGTGGCAGCTTGGCGCCCCCTGAAGGATAGTTGCAATGGACGAAGCCCATGACTCTCCTTCTGAAGTGAGGACACACCAGGCACGTGAGTGGTGTTATCTCCTCACTCAGCATCGGACATTGGAGACGTTCCTTCTTCATGAACGAGGCCCGTCTTGACATTCCTAGATCCTTGATCTGACTGCGGAGCTGCCTGTCCATCTTAGCAACAGAATCCGTCTTCTCAACCTGGATCTGTCTCATGAGTCCATTTCTCCCCCAGTCGGTCTGCCAGACATCATCTTCTCTAGGTTCTGCCGGAAGGGTGGTTCGATGACGCCCTTCTCCGTGACTATAGCTGTGATAAGCTCAGGAGGAGTCTCATCAAATGCGGGGTTGTAGGCCTTGGCCCCCCGGGGAGCGATAGAGATATCACCTATCCGCGTGACCTCCGTCGAGGGTCTCTCTTCTATCACGACAGCTTCACGTTTCGTAATCATATCGACTGTAGAGGTTGGTGCCACTACGTAGAAGGGCACGCCGTGTCTTGCAGCCAGTACGGCTAACTGGTAGGTTCCGATCTTGTTGTAGGTGGTTCCGTCTCCAAGAATCCTGTCCGCGCCTACAAGAACTTTCGTTACACCCTGGTTTCTGATGACGTGTCCCGCGGCCGTGTCTGCTATGAGGTACGCCTCCACTCCCTCCCTCATCAGCTCGAACATCGTGATTCTGGCACCTTGAAATAAGGGAGCGGTGCATGTTGGATAGACTTTAATGTTCTTGCCTTGGCGATGAGCCTGCAGAATGACACCTTGTGCTGTGCCGTAGCCGACCGTGGCAAGCACGCCTGCGTTGCAGTGCGTCAAGACCACATCTCCATCCTCGATCAGTAGGGATCCATGCTCAACTATCTGCTTGTTAACTGACAAATCCTCATCTGTTATTGTCAAGGCCTCCTCGAGGACGGCTTTCTTCAAGCCCTCCACGCTACCAGTGTAGGACTCAGCCTTCGACAGAATTCTGGTCAAAGCCCAAGTGAGATTGACTGCAGTCGGTCTGGTCTCCTCCAAGAGTTTTTCAGCTCTCCGCAAGTCCAAGAGAAGTTCGTCCCGTGTCAGAGCGCGCGAGCGTCTTGCTGCTAGGGCTAGGCCTAGCGCAGCTGCGGCGCCTATTGCGGGAGCCCCACGCACGACCATGGTTCTGATCGCGTTCGCTACTTGTGTAACCTCATCGAATTCCGCAAAAACCAGCTCGTGAGGCAGCTTTCTCTGATTCACCATGATCACCTTCCCCTCTTTCCACTGGACAGTCCTCAGGGAAAGCATGAGATTGTCACCGAGTCAGTTCACCAAATGCTATTTACGTTATTATGTTAACGCTCAGTGGGGGTATGTAGCATTCGAGAACGATGACATGTCTGTATCACAACATGAGACAGGGGAGGGGCTCTGGTTTTGGGACGGAAGGGTAGGCTTCCCGAGGAACAGAGCTGGGAAGCGCCGATAGGGTTCATAAGGTCGGGCAAGGTTTTCCTTCGGAAGGAAGACGCACCGGAGCTCACCACGGGCGAGTACGGGAAGGTAAAGAGGAAATACGTTTCTCTAGAGCCCTTGGAGGCCCTTTACCTCACTTTTTCAGAGAAGATCAGGGTTAGGAAAGGAAAGAAATTCTTGGATTTCGATGATATGATGGAATCCTTGAGTCAGCGAAACCCAACACTCTTCTCTCAGTTTCTCGTTTACCGAGACCTTCGTAGCAGGGGATACGTTGTGGAAACCGGCTATGGAGAAGGCATTGATTTCCTTGTCTACGAGAGGGGAGAGTACCCTGACAAATCTGCTAGGTACAGGGTCATAGGTGTCGACGAAGGCCATCCCATGAGCATTGTCAAGCTTATGGATACCTTGAGGTTCACTACGATGAGCAAGAAGGAGCTCAAGATAGCGGTCGTTGACAGGCGAGGAGACGTGGTCTACTATTCCCTCAAGCGCTTCTTAGGAAGTCATCTCGATGACCACGTTGATGAAGATTAGGTCAATCGTCGCCCTTGCTCGGCCGGTAAACTCACTAACAGTCGGAGGGGCCGTGGTGGTCGGTGAGATTGTAGCACTTCGATCCCTTCCATCCATTCACGAAGCCTTGCTAGGCTTCCTCACCGGGCTTTTCATCTCAAGCTCCGCGATGGTCCTCAACGACTACTTTGACGTGGAAGTTGACAAGGTCAACGCACCACACAGACCTCTGCCGATGGAAACAATCTCCATCCCTGAAGCAATGCTTCTGGCAACAGCAGCTTCCGCGGCCGGCTTGATTGCAGCAGGGCTGTTGAGCTGGCTCAACTTAGCTATCGCCGCCATGTTCTGGATGGTGGGTTTTCTGTACAACTGGAGGTTCAAGGCGACCGGTCTTCCCGGTAACGTGTTCGTCAGTACCTCGGTTGGCATACCGTTCATATACGGGGGGGTCTCCGTTGGGGATCCCTCCAACATGATACTCTGGTCCTTCTTTGTCGTCGCGTTCTTGGCCAACATGGGGAGAGAGGTAGCGAAGGGCATCATCGATGTCAGGGGCGACGAACTGCGAGATGCGAAGACGGTTGCCAGGATGTGGGGAGCAGGTGTCGCTGCACACATGTCGAGTCTGTTCCTGTTTTCCGCAATCCTGTTCAGCTTCGTTCCATATTTCCTAGGTTGGCTGGGGCGTGTCTACTTTGCCATGATAATGCTGTCTGACGTTGTAATGGCCTATCCTGCTTTGGAGCTGCTCAGGAGCCGAACACCGATGGAAGTCAGGAGAAGAAAACGTCAGATCCTGCTTGGTATGTTTCTGGGATTGCTTGCCTTTGTCGTTGGTGGGGTGTACGCCTAACCATTTCTCCCGAGTGGGAGTTTCTCTCGTT
>JAUWBL010000029.1 GCA_030601715.1 Candidatus Geothermarchaeota archaeon
AGCCTGTGCAACCGCATCCTCAAAGCTTTTGGGGGAGCTGCCGACCAACTCGATGATCTTGGCTACTGGCATAACATCAACATCCAGCATATGGAATATGAGCCTTTCGCATCCTTGCAGGAGAGCCTCAGCGGAGGGAGCTAGCCATAGGGAGAAAGGCGCATCGGGGTGCTCTGAGCGAGACACTCCCGGTTATTGGCTAACATGTCTTCTATCCAGGCCTTAAGCCTCACCTTGGGAGCGTATCCGACGGATTCGCCGACCGTCCTGCCGCCACAGTAGAACTTGAGGGTCGGTGTTCCCATCACCCCGTTCTGGAAGCCTATCTGCTGGTTCTCGTGGCTCTCCAGCACGTTGAGCTTTGCGAACACGACCTTGCCCTCGAACTCCTCCGACAACGCTTGGTATTCGGGATCCAGTCTCCTGCACCAGACACACTGCTCGTGCCAGAAATCCACCAACACGGGAACAGTGGACTTCACGACATGTCTCTCCCACGTGTCGCTCGACACATCGATGACGCTCATCTGAAAACTCCGAAATCGAAGGTCGTGTACGTGACTTAAGCCTTTAGTCTTGGCCCTGCAACACGGCTCCCTGGCAAAGAAAGCTGATAGAAGTTTCCTCTGCTAGGCCCCGATCCCGTCGCTAATCTTCAGGCGCTTGAATGAACCGTTGAAGGCTCCGAACGATCGCTGGATTTCTGTCGAAGAACTCAACGAGCTTCTCGATCCCATCGACCGTCGCCGGGTGGACGTGGTGCTCGATGCCTTCGGCGTCCTTGTAGACGATGTCTCCTCCAAGACCCAGAATCTCCAAGAGCCTCGATACCACCCTGTGCCTGCGCTCGATCCCCTTCCCAAGCTCGTCTCCCTTGGGGGTCAGAACGATGCCCCTGTACTTCTCGTAGACCAAGAAGCCGAGCTTGTCGAGCCTCTGGATCATGCTGGTTACCGTAGACGGGGTTACTTCAAGCCTCTGTGATATGTCAACGGGTCTGGCGTATCCCTTCTCTCTGATCAGCCCACTTATGACCTCTAAGTAGTCCTCGACTCGAGGCGTCCTCTCCGATAGTTCCTCTTTCTGCACGGGAGCCAACCCCGTAACACCGCTTCACAAGACAAGAGGGGAAACCCTTATTTAGGCCCCGTGAATATAGTTAGGTGGGTCAAACATTTTTAGAAGACTGCAATTATGTGACTGGTGTCGAAGAGATGGCGAGCAGCGAACTGTCCTTGGGGAGAGCGGGTCACATGGTCAAGACCCTGGCTGATCTGCGGATCGGTCAACTCGGCCGAGTGCTGTCCCTCAACGGGCGAGTAGAGACTCGTCGCAGATTCTTGGATCTGGGTCTGATCCCGGGAACAGAGGTCAGAGCCGTGATGGAGAGTCCCGTGGGACGTCTAAGAGCCTACAAGTTCCGCAGTTCAATCTTCGCCATTCGCACCACAGAGGCCTCCACAATCGAAGTGGAAAGCCCCCACCATGAACGGTTGGAGGGCTGAGGGATCCAGCGCTGCATCACCATCATCCGTCCAGCCAGTCCGACATCTCCAAACAAGAAGGCTACCATTATGTAGTAGCCCTTGCCGGCAACCCCAATACCGGGAAGAGCACCGTATTCAACGCTCTAACAGGCCTCCATCAACACACTGGGAACTGGCCCGGAAAGACCGTTGTGCGGGCCGAGGGCTCCTTCACGTTTATGGAGAATAAATACGGGGTCATAGACCTCCCCGGGACTTACTCCCTCCTCGCCATGACGGTGGATGAGGAGATAGCAAGGGACTTCCTACTCTTCGGCCGTCCGGACGTTACCGTTGTGATTGTTGACGCGACAACGTTGGAGAGGAACTTGAACCTCGCGCTGCAGATCTTGGAGATCACCGCCCGAGTGGTAGTGTGCCTAAACCTCATGGATGAGGCCAACCGGAAGGGGCTAAAGATCGATGTCGACCGATTGTCCATCGAACTGGGGGTTCCCGTCGTTCCCACGGTGGCCAATAGAGGCAGGGGCATCAACGACCTAGTGGCCGTCATTGCGGGGGTCGCCTCGGGAGCGATACCTACCGTTCCGCATCGAATAGTGTTACAGGAGGAAATCCGCGAGGTCCTCGATGAGGTTGTTCCTCTCTTGGAGGAGCAACTACGCGGTCTGCCGAATGCGAGGTGGGTCGCTTTGCGCCTGTTGGAGGGTGACCCCAGGATCCGGGAGGCTCTGGAGAGGGGGGAGATCGGGGTCTCCAGCCAGAAAGACATCTGGTCGAGGCTGTCTGAAGAAGGCAGGAAGGTTGACGTAGACTCCGAACTTGCGGACGTTCTCTCCCTCATAGACCGCGAATCGGCGGCCATGCAGCCTCCTCTGCACGAGAGCCTGACCGCCTCGATCTATGCCGATGCCACCGCCATAGCCTCCAGGACGGTGACAACGATCGAGATCGCTGGGGTAGATTGGGACTCTAGGCTTGACAGGATCCTCACTTCGCGCAAGCTGGGGTTTCCCATCATGTTTGCTCTTCTGGCGGGCGTCTTCTGGATCACGATAGAAGGTGCGAACGTCCCGTCAGCACTGTTGGCGGAGGGATTCTTCTGGCTCGAAGACCAGATGTCCCTACTGTTCTCTTGGCTTGGGGCTCCTTGGTGGGTCGAGGGGGTCCTGGTCCACGGGACGTTCAGAGGCCTCGCCTGGGTTGTCTCAGTGATGTTGCCGCCGATGGCCATATTCTTTCCCCTCTTCACCATCCTCGAGGACCTTGGTTATCTTCCGAGGGTCGCCTTCAACCTAGACCGTTTCTTCAAGTCGGCCGGTGGACACGGAAAGCAGGCTCTTACTATGTGTATGGGCTTCGGCTGCAACGCCGCCGGCGTCATCTCGTGCAGGATCATCGGCTCCCCCCGTGAGAGACTGGTCGCCATCCTAACCAACGTCTTTATGCCGTGCAACGGGCGCTGGCCGACCCTCATACTCATGGCTGCCGTGTTCGTGGTGGCCGGTTTTCCTTCGGCGGTTTCATCTCTTGTTGCTGCGTCCGTTCTGGTCTTGGTCACCGTCGTGGGGATAATCGTCACCTTCGTCGTGTCTGCCCTGTTGTCTAGGACCATCCTCAAGGGAGAGTCCTCCTTCTTCGCCCTGGAGTTGCCTCCTTATCGTCGCCCGCAGATCGGACGCATCCTCTATACGTCGTTGATCGACAGGACGATCTTCGTCCTTTGGAGGGCGGTTAAGGTCGCTGCCCCGATCGGTGCTCTCATCTGGATCTTGGGAAATGTATACATTGAGGGCACTTCCCTGATGGCCCATCTTGCAAACGCTCTCTCTCCCATGGCTCTGCTCATATGTCTGGACGGCTTCATTCTGCTCGCGTTCATCATGGCCCTTCCGGCCAACGAGATCGTCATCCCAACCCTCATCATGGGCTACATGGGTGCGGGCATGATGATGGAGCTGGGGAGCACGGCCGACCTCGCCTCCCTCTTCGCGGCTCAGGGCTTCACGGTCTTGACCGCCATCTCTCTGATGCTGTTCTCCCTCTTGCACTATCCATGTCTGACGACGACGTTGACCATCTGGAGGGAGACTGGGAGCGTCAAGTGGACGCTGGCCTCCAATTTGATCCCTCTGGCAACGGCGTTGCTTGTCACCTTCGTCTTCGCTCAGTCCGCCTTCCTTCTAGGGTTCGGGTAAGAGGGATTCCAGAGACGATGTTTAGCAGGTTCTTCAGTGCATCCTACCTCCGAGAGATCATCCTCGGAGGCCAAGACGGACTGGTCAACGTGCTGGGGATAGTCCTGGGACTAGCGATCGCCACCTCCGACGCAAGAATCGTGTTGATCGGAGGTCTGGCTGCAACCTTCGCCGAGTCTGTCTCCATGAGCGCCGTCGCATACACCTCCACCAAGGCGGCTCACGATTTCTATCACAAGATGCTTAGAGAGGAGTTCTCAGAGATCGAGAAGAAACCTGAGGAAGGCGTGAGGGAGATACAGGAGATCTACCGGAACAAGGGATTGCGCGAACCCCATCTGTCTCACATCGTGAAGACGATAACTTCGAACAGAGAAGTCTGGCTCGAAACCATGATGGCCGAGGAGATACGCCTGGCCCACATCGAGCACGGCACTCCCCTCAGGTGCGCCCTAACAGTCGGCGTCTCCGCTGTGGTAGGGAGCATCATACCCTTGATCCCCTTTCTCTTCCTACCCGTGGGTTTGGCCATTCTCGGGTCCATTGTGTTCTCCGTGGCGACCCTCTTCATAGGTGGTGGCATGAAGGCTAGGTTGACTGTTGGAAACTGGAAAAGGGAAGGGCTGGAGATGGCGGCGATAGGGACGGTATGCGCCGCTGCCGGCTACGCCATAGGCATCCTCCTCACAGCCGTCTAGGCACACTTCGGATTATCGCAGCCGGATTGATTCCTTGATGCTCTCTGTGAGGATGTCCAGACCCTTCTGTGCGTCTTCCTCCCCGATTATAAGTGGAGGCACCACTCGGATAGTCCTCTTCCCAGCGCCGAGGAGCAGAAGGTTCTTCTTGAAGGCTGTCTTGACAACCTCGTCTCGCAACTCGCCATCGGCAAAGTCTATCTTCAGCATGAGGCCGAGGCCGTTGGCATCAGTGATGACTTCCGGAAAAGAGTCCTTGATCTCCCTGAGGCCCGCCAAGATCGACCTACCCACTGCAGATGCCTTTTCCATAAGGTTCTCGTTCTCAATGGTCTCGATGATGGCCAGGCCAGCGGCCAGTGAGATCCGGTCTCCGCCGCCCCACGTGGTCGAAACTACACCACTCTCCTTTGGCTCATAGTCTTCTTGGAGGATGCTGGCACCAACTTGCACGGCCTTGGCGCTTGAGACCAGATTGGGCCTGAGCCCGTAGTGCTGGAAGGCCCACCATTTTCCCGTCCGACCTATGCCTGTCTGAACCTCGTCGATTATCAGCGGCACTCCGTGTTCTTGGCTAGCCTTCTGCAGGTTCGACATGAACCTCGTGCTGGCGAAGTTGTAGCCGCCTTCTCCCTGCACACACTCCGTTATCATGAAAGCCACCTTCTCATTCTCCAATACCTGAAAAACCTCGTCCACCCTGGGGTCTTCGTCGTCGGTGCAGAAGGGTATCCGTCGATGAGGGAGCTGCGGAAAGTTGAACTTGTGCACGGGTTTGCTCGAGGTGAAGGTGAGGGCTCCGAGCGTTCGACCGTGGAAGGCGCCGTAGCAGGACACACCAGGCAGGGCTCCATGCTTTCTGTACGCGAGTTTCATGCAGTTTTCCACAGCCTCGGTTCCGGTGTTGTTCAGGAATACCTTCGACAGGTGGCCGGGAGTTATGGAGACGAGTTTGCGTGCTAGGGCTGCATGTTCTACTGTGTAGAAGTCCTGGCCCGCGATCTTGTGAGCACCGCTAGTTGCGGGTCTTTCAATGGCTTTCCGCACCGCTGGATGACCGTATCCCAAGGGCGCAGTACAGACGTTGGAGTTGAAGTCCAGGTATCTGTTGCCGTCCAAGTCCTCTAGGTAGCATCCTTCCCCATGGCTGATCACCAGCGGATAGGCGAAGGTTGAGCGCACGCAGTACTTCTCGGTTGTGCTGATCACTCCCGCGGACCGTCCGGATTGAGTGTTGGTTTGAGGATTCATCATGGCATAAGAGTGAAGGAACTGCCCCAGATATGAAAGCTGTTGGGGTGGAATCCTGATTTCTTGAAGTAGAGGTTGACCGATGTTTATGTGCCCTGGGCGCTGAGGACTCCTTCATTGGCTATGAAAGGCAAGCTCGTCTCTCTCCCCATAGTGTCAGGTCTGCCGACCCTCGGGTCCTACGAACTTCCAGATCTTATGCTGAGGGCTGACATGACCAGCCACCTTCGGACTGCTGGAGTTCAGCTATCAGACATGGTCGAAGTGCCGGTGCACAAGTTGAGTGGGGGGCCTGGGCCGGATCCGAAGGCTCTCTTCCTAGGGCAGGTCGCTGGAATTGTGTCGCGGGGCTACGATGGTCTGAGGAACCAGCTGAAGAGCGAAGACTTTCCGATCTTCATGGGGGGAGATTGCGGTCTTTCTCTCGCAACCTTGAGGGAAATGGCGCGCTTACATGATGGGCTGAATCTCATTTGGCTTGACGCCCACGGCGACTTCAACACGCCGGACACGACACCGTCGGGGTTCATCGGAGGAATGGTCTTGGCCGCCGTGGTGGGAAGGGGCCCGGAGGAGCTGACAAGCTTCGCCGAGCCGGTTCCTCCCGTCTCCGAGGACCGCGTCGGTTTGATGGCCATAAGGGATCTGGATGAGCTAGAGGAGGTCAGCTTGCGGGAGTCGAGGGTCACAGCGAGACTCTTCGAGACGACCGGAGAGCTTAGGAGCGGTGTGGCCGAGTTCCTAGACGGGTCCGGGGGACCTGTCTTCGTCCACCTGGATGTGGACTCCATTGATCCGCGCGACGTGCCTCACGTCAACTTCCCCACGCCTGGGGGGCCCCGAATAACGGAGGTGAGGAGGTCCCTGTTGGAGGTGGCGGAGAGTGGGAGGATGGTGGGGTTCGAGGTCGCGAGCCTGGACGCCACGCAGGACAAGGAGGCGTCTTCGGCGAGGTTGATTGGTCGGCTGGTTGCCGACGTCGTGTCAGTTGCTCTGGGCTAGGAGCCATCTACTGTCATTCTTCTCTTTTGCCTCAGCCTTGGCCTCCTCCACCATCGTGACCCCATTCTTGAAAGACACGGTCCGCACTGCCGTTTAGGAAGCACGTGAATCCTTAGAGTTTATGGTGGGAGATCATTACCATGGCTGAACCGCTAATAGCGCCGTACGGCTCCTGGAAGTCGCCGATCACCTCGGACCTCATCGCCTCTGAAACTGTAGTGTTTGGACAACTCGCGCTCGATGGCGAGGACATCTACTGGATAGAGATGCGCCCGGCGGAGGAAGGACGGAACGTCATCGTGCGACGAACGCCGGACGGGCGAATCACTGATATCACACAACCCCCTTTCAACGCTCGCACACGGGTCCACGAGTATGGTGGCGGCGCCTTCGTCGTGACTGACGGCACGATCTACTTCTCGAACTTCGCTGATCAGCGTCTGTATCGTCAGGCACGGGACTCCGCGCCGGAGCCCTTCACGTCGGCTAAGAAACTGCGTTACGCAGACGGCGTGATCGACCGCCGCCGGAGCCGAATGATCTGCGTGCGTGAAGATCACACCGTGGCTGATGGCGAGGCGGTGAACACTCTGGTGAGCCTCGACCTTAAGGATGACGAGGGTGAGCAGGTGCTTGTCTCTGGGAACGACTTCTACTCTTCGCCCCGCGTCAGCCCCGATGGATCTCGCCTGACGTGGCTCACTTGGAACCATCCGAACATGCCGTGGAACGGAACCGAACTGTGGGTCGGTGAGTTGACGGCGGCCGGCTCGATACGCAGAACTGAGCGGGTTGCTGGGGGCGTTGATGAATCCATCTTCCAGCCAGAATGGTCACCGGACGGCGTCCTGCACTTTGTCTCGGACCGGACCAGCTGGTGGAACCTCTACCGCTGGCAGGACGGGCGTGGTGAGCCGTTGTGCGAGATGGCGGCCGAGTTCGGGAGGCCCCAATGGGTTTTTGGAATGTCCACGTATGCATTCGAGTCGGCCAGCCGCATCATCTGCACCTACTGTGAGCAAGGAACTTGGCGTTTGGCGAACCTCGATGCCGAGACGCACAGGCTTGAGCCGATCGAGACTCCGTACTCCATACACAGATACTCTGAGTTGCGTGCGGGGCCTGGGTGGGTTGTCTTCGTCGCTGGCTCACCCACTGAACCGGAGTCGATACTTCGGCTCAACCTCGCGACGATGCGGCATGAGGTGCTTCGCCGCTCGAGCGACACAGAGATTGGAGGTGCGTATCTGTCGCTCCCGCAGGCGATTGAGTTCCCGACTGAGAAGGGAGTGACGGCGTACGCCTTCTTCTATGAGCCGCAGAACCGTGACTACGTCGCCCCGCAGGATGAGAGACCGCCTCTGCTCGTCATGAGCCACGGGGGGCCCACCAGCGCCGCTTCGTCGACGCTCAAGTTCGGTGTACAGTACTGGACCAGCCGCGGTTTTGCCGTGGTCGATGTAAACTATGGCGGCAGCACGGGCTATGGCCGAGCTTATCGGGAGCGGCTCCATGGCCGGTGGGGTGTGGTTGATGTGGACGACTGCGTCAACGCCGCACTCCACCTCGTCGAGAAGGGCTTGGTCGACGGCAATCGTCTCGCCATTCGTGGCGGCAGCGCCGGAGGCTACACCACACTTTGCGCCCTTGCCTTCCGAGATGTCTTCAAGGCCGGAGCGAGCTACTACGGGGTCAGTGATCTCGAGGGGCTGGCTAAGGAGACCCATAAGTTCGAGTCGCGATACTTGGAACGGCTGGTCGGCCCCTACCCGGAGCGCGAGGAACTCTACCATGAACGTTCGCCCATCAACTTCGCGCGGCGTCTATCATGCCCGGTGATCTTCTTCCAGGGCCTTGAGGACAAGGTCGTTTCACCCAATCAGGCGGAGTTGATGGTCGCGGCTCTGCGTGAGAAGGGACTACCCGTGGCGTATCTCCCGTTCGAGGGGGAGCAGCACGGCTTCCGCCGAGCTGAGAACATCAAACGGGCCCTTGACGCTGAGCTCTACTTCTACTCAGAGATCTTCGGCTTCGAGCTGGCTGACCCGGTTCGGCCGGTGCCGATCGAGAACCTCTAGGAGGAGCTCCCTAGTAGCCGAGTTTGCACGGCAGCGCAGACGAGGGATCCGATGCTGAGAGCCCACGCAAATGCTTCAGGCTCTCTCCCCCTATGTTCGCCTGACTGAGGCCCCCGGGATACCTCTGTATGTTGTGGAGAGGACGAACAGCTCAAAGCCTAGGCTCGAGATTGATGCATAGAATGAGTTGTTCCCCAGGTTTCAAGGAATCACCTAGCTGTCCGCGGAAGTTAGCTCGCAGAATCGGTGATGCACTAGCCCGTGGAGCGCTCACCACGGATCATCTCGGGCAGCTTCACCAAAGCCTCATCTGGATGGGTGAGCTGGATATCCACGGCCAGCTCTTTCGCTGAGAAGGCGAAGACCCAGCTTCTCTCTATGCCATCGCTGTTGAACGGGTAGACGACCAGCAGCCTCGGAAAGCCTGCTCTGTAGGCTTTCACGGCGTTGTAGAGTATGCGTCGCCGGATCCACTTGTAGGTCCTCTCGAACTCGACGGC
>JAUWBL010000100.1 GCA_030601715.1 Candidatus Geothermarchaeota archaeon
CAGCAACCATACATGTGGGATCTAGGGGAGCGGATCGGCGAGCAAGTGAGCCACATCGTGGAGGGGGTCATGGAGGGAATAGACGCCGAGATAGGGCGTTCCGTCATGATCGGTCCCAAGGGCGTACGCATCTACAGGGACAGAGAGCAAAGGAAGGCACGCGTAGACCCCAAGGCGACGGCGGAGGTGGCCAGCGCTCTTGCCAACGAGCATCGGGTGGAGATCCTCAGCCAACTCACGAGGGGAGGCAAGTACATCGGCGAGTTGCAGGAGAAGCTCTCCGAGATAGCCGCCAGCACCCTCTCCAGCCATCTGAGCATCTTGGAGGAGGCGGGGTTGGTGGCTCAGGAGAGGGTTAGGGGGAGGTATCTCGTGACGATCCCGGGTCGCATCGCGCTGAAGATGATGAGACAGATCACAAGGCTCCTCGAGTAGTCAAGAAGCAGAAAACCGAACTATACTCAACCAGTAGAGCTGCCGTCGATGACGGGGGTATCGGAACTGCTATCTGATCTAAGGGAAAGCTTCTCGGTGGTCCGCGGCAACGTCCTAGTCCTGACGGTGACCTGGATGCTCTTCAACCCTGTCTTCACGATGATCATGATCTATGAGCCCCTCTACATAGAGGAGCTGGGGGGCTCCGGCCTCGTCATCGGTCTCATCTATGCTGTGGGCACCGTGATACTGTCCCTTGTCAGAATACCCGGAGGGTACTTGGCGGACCGCTTCGGCAGAAAGAAGATAACGGTCGTCTTCACCTTCGGAGTCGGCTTCGCCTATCTCTTCTACGCCTTCGCCCCTGACTGGCGGTGGATCCTGATAGGTGCAATGGTGGCCAACGTATCGCTGATCTACCAACCCGCCCTCAACGCACTGATAGCGGACAGCGTTCCCCCCGAGAGGAGGGGATTCGCCTTCTCGATGACGGCTTTCCTTCCTGGTCTCGTGAGCCTTCCAATGCCCATTTTCGCCGACTATCTGCGCTCCAGCTATGGGTTGGTCGATGGTGTCCGAATAATATACCTCATCGCGGTGACCGCTGGTCTGGCCTCCGCCTTCATCCGCCATGTCTATTTGAAGGAAACCCTCACGAGAGATGAGGGTCAGGAAAGTCCGGAGGGAATCTGGAGCGGCTTCAGGCAGGACTACAGGGAGGCGGTTGCCTTCGTATCTAAGGGGCTGATCCCCGTCCTTGCCCTCTACGCACTCTTCAGCTTCGGGGCCTCGGGAGTCTCTCCCTTCATCCCTATCTACACCGTCGGATTCCTCGGGCTCCCCGAGGGAGAGTGGTATCTCGTCCCCCTCGCCTCGAGGGTCGTTTTTCTAGCCTTTCTGCTCCCCATGGGGGTGCTCGTCGACAGGATGGGTAGGCGGAAGACCATCGTCATGGCCTCTTCAACGCTCCTTCTGTCAAGCATCATCTATGCCTTCATTCCCCCTGGGATCGGACAGGTGCTGATCCTCGCTGTGCTGTCCTTTTCTCTCCTGTCTTTCGCCCAAACCGCCTTCCGTACGGCCCTTCCGGCCCTGGAAGCTGACATTGTTCCTCAAGAGAAGAGGGGGAGGGTCTGGGCTGTCATCACCCTTGTGGCGGGGATGGCGGGAGCCGCGGGGCAACTGACGGCTGGGTATACCTACGATTTCGTCCACCCAACCACGCCCTTTCTGGTTCTTATGGTCGCAATGACCGCAGGGACCGTCATCGCGTTCTTCTCCATCAAGGAACCCACGGAGAGGGAGGCCTAGGGTCAGAGTCCTCCGGGACGTCATGGACAAACCGCGTTTCAAGAGTCTGCGGTATCGGCCAGACAGTTCTTAGCTCGAAAACAATCATCTCCGACTTTTTTTGTCATTCCTCTGTACGCCTGAAGAAGGCGTAGAACGCCCCGATGGAAGCGAAGTAGAAGGAGGCGCAGAGGTAGAACGGAAGGGAGAGCATCCCCAGCTCCATCAGAAATCCTCCAGCCAACTTGCTGAGGGATTGAGGGGTTCCCCATACCAAACCCAGCGGCGGGGACGCGATGCTAGATAATAGAGCTCTCTCCTCCGACTCCACTTGACCCATCATGAAGGAGAACTGAACCGGCATCGAGACGTGCATGAGGAGCCCCCTGGCGACGAAGAGGATCGAGACGAGGGGGATCTGGTCCGCTAGGGGGATGGCTACGAGAATCAGGGTCGCCAAGAACTCAGTCGCCGCCACACTCCTGACGGTTCCTAGGATCTGAGCCATACGGGGCGCAGTGAGATATGCCACAGCCGTCGTTGCGTCTGAGGCGGCGAACAGAGGGCCGAGGAAGGCGCCGGTCAGCCCGAACCTGAGGAAGAACCAGAGGGAGAACAGGGGGATCATGAAGCCGGCTCCAAAACCCATCAACCCGTTCGTCACTGCGAACTTTCCTATGGTCCTCCGTGAGGACATTCTCACAAAGTTTCGCAGTTTCAGCTCTTTCTTCACGTCTCTTAAGGGGGCCAGAGCCAACGCCGAGCCGAGCAGCAGCACGACTGCTAGCATGAACAGAGGCCTGTAGGCGTCGGCTACGCCCCAGCCCAGCGTCTCCTGGAGGTAGTCGGGCAACCCGCTCATTAGGGCCCCTACGAAAGCCATTCCCGTGGCGGCAAACGAGGAGATGCTGAAGACGGCCTGCCTTCTGTCCTCGGGGCTCTTCTCGGCCGTGAAGGCGTGCAGAGGGGCGAAGTAGAGGGCGTTGCCGAAGCCTCCCACGACCGCCGCGGCCGCCAAGAAGCCGTAGTTGGGCGTTGAGGCGTAGATCGTCCAACTGACGGCTCTGAGAAGTATCCCCATGGTCAGGAGCCTCTTGAGACCGACCCTATAGGCCAAGAATCCGCTTGGAAGGACGGCGAGGGTGCCGGCTATGGAGGTGATAGTGAGGAGGATGACGATGGAGAGAGGGTCGAAGCCGAGGGATGCAAGGTAGATGGTCTGAACAACCCGGAGGAAACCGAAGGGCAGCCTAGTGAGTCCTCTGGCGACGACGAGAAGCCTTATCTCTCTACCTAGCCCGCGGTACTGGCCAAGCATACCGTCCGTGACCCCTGTTGGAGACGTGATTGCTCAGCCCGTGGCTTGGAGGTCGCCCAAGGTTCCCAGGAAGTTGTGGGCGAGGTCGAATACCATGATCTCCTTGGTATCGAACTCGAGGGGACGCAGCGTCGGGAGCCTCTTCCTGATCTCGGTGTGAGAGAAGAGGTAGCAGCCGAGGGAGGTGAAGGCCGGCAGAACGGTCACCCTCTTCTCGGGTTTTCTATGGTGGTCGAAGGCAGCCATGAACTCCAGGCAGGCGCGAAGGATCATGGGCTCCGGCATCTTATGGGTCAGACGAATGCAAGGGTGTATGTGCCCCACGATTAGCTGGTCGGCTTCCTCCAATGCTTCGGGTCGGATCTTCCGGTGGCCATGGGTTATCATCACGCTCTCACGGCCTTCCACTTCCACGATAACGTGGGCTTCTGAGGCCATGTGGATATTGGAGAATTGTCTGGTGGCACTCTCGATGCCGAAGTCGTGGTTTCCTCTGACGATCTCGACTCTGACGTTGGACTCTTGGAGCTGCCGGAAGAGCGTTCTGGCCAGCCTCCTCTCTTGAGGAGTGAAGCTGCGGATGGAGTGTTTGACATCTCCGAGGATGATGAGCCTCCTAACATCGTGGTCCCGAGTCAGGTTTCCGACGTTTCGCACCGTCTCCTCGGAGAGGAAGGAGGAGAAGAGGGGGGACGCGCGGAGGAAGGAGGTCTCCAAGCCCAGGTGAAGGTCCCCGATGACACAGGTCTTCTGCTTAGCTCTCTGGTCGAGGATCAGGGCGGGATACGGAGACGCCCACGTAGTCATGTCTCTTCTCCCTTGCGCTAGGGAACTCGGAGTTCTCGTAGCTACCTCTTCGCGAGGATCTCCCTCATGTGTTTCTTGTGGACCTCGGGAGTCGTGAGGGGGTATATCTCTCGCTTCGTGTAGTAGAAGAGGGGGTCTTGGCTCACGATCCGAGAGAGCTCCTCATCGCTCTCGGCGTTGCACATGATCATCTGGCCCTGCTGCCCTACCATGTGGTAGTAGAGGTCGACCTTCCCCTCCTCCTTCAATCGGTCCAAGTAGCTGAACTGCTCCGGGGCAAGCTTCACGAGGCTTTCAACGGGGGCCTCGGGGACGGCTCTCTGAAGGATCAGGAACTTCATCTCTCAATCTCCATCTCAAGGTTCCTGGGTGGAGAGTATTTTGCCTTTCGTTGACGGGAGCTTCGGCTAGGTGGTTGAACCAGAACTCTCTTAGGTCTCTAGCTGCTTGCTGCCTCTCGTCTTCACCAGGACTATTGGGAAAAGGATGATTGACGCGATCCCGGTGGCTGCGAAAGCTAGCGGAGGGATAGCGTGAACCGACCAAAGGTAGAAGAGTGTCATTGAGGGAAAGAAGACAGCCGCCCAGAGCCCCTTGCTGTAGTCGAAGAGTTCCTTTCCGTCCATGGGCGCGAGTGGCACCATCAGGTAGGAGACCGTCATCAACGTGATCAGCAGACCAATGTCGCCCAGAGAGACGAATCCAGCTATGAACAGGGCGGAGAAGAGGAGGGTCAACGATAGGAGCAGAAGCATCTTCGCCACCACCAGGAGACCCTTGGTCTTGTTCGGCAGCTGTAGGCCCCCGTACATCGCCCTCCCTGGGGTCGAGAAGGGGACCAGAAAGACGAGGCCCGACACCAAGAAGGCCACGGTTCCGTAGGCCCACAGGCGGAACTCTCCCCATATCCCGAAGAGCCTCGATGCTATGGCTTCGAAGAACTCTTCGGCGACTATGACGAGGCCGACCGACAGAAGGGCCGCCGGGACAACGGTGATGAGCACATCGAGGTGTAGGAACCTCGGCAGGCCGTTGGCCTCGACGAACCCGAACACCAAGGAGACCAGAGTAAGCGAGA
>JAUWBL010000159.1 GCA_030601715.1 Candidatus Geothermarchaeota archaeon
CCCCCAGAATCCCGATACCGATATAACAGGCTCCCCCTTCAAGCTTTCCAAGTGAACACTGATGGCGAGAACCTCGGAGATCACCGGATTCTACAAGCTTTCCCCCCGCGAGAAACTCGAAGCCGTCAAGAAGTTCGCAGACCTGGCCGACGAGGACGTAGAGATAATCCGCTCCATGGGCGGCCTAGAGCTGGAGCTCGCCAACAGAATGATCGAGAACGTCATAGGAGCCATGGCTCTGCCCCTCGGCGTCGCCGTCAACTTCAGGGTGAACGGGAAAGACTATCTCGTGCCCATGGCCCTCGAGGAGCCTTCTGTCGTGGCAGCAGCCAGCAACGCCGCCAAGATGGCCCGAACCAAGGGGGGCTTCTACACCTCCGACACGGGTCCCGTCATGATAGGACAGATCCAGGCTCTAGACATCAAGGACCCCCAAGGAGCCCGGTTGAGGATCCTAGCAGCCAAGGAGGAGATCCTAAAGAAAGCCAACGAGCAAGACCCCCTCCTCGTGAAGTTCGGCGGAGGAGCCAGAGACGTTAGGGTCAAGGTCATCGAATCGATCGTGGGTCCCATGGTCATCGCGGAGCTCCTGGTGGACTGCCGAGACGCCATGGGCGCCAACGCCGTCAACACCATGTCAGAGGCGGTGGCTCCCATCATCGAGAGGGTCACCGGCGGAAGGGTTCTGCTCAAGATCATATCCAACCTAGCCACGGAGCGCCTCGTTCGAGCTAGGACCGTGGTGGCCAAGGAGGCGGTGGGCGGTGAGGAAGTGCTCGACGGCATCGTCGAAGCCTACGCCTTCGCGGCGGCGGACCCCTACCGATGCGCCACTCACAACAAAGGAACAATGAACGGCATCATAGCCGTCGCCCTAGCGACGGGAAACGACACTAGGGCGCTGGAATCCGGGGCCCATTCGTACGCATCCATCTCCGGGCGGTACAGACCGCTGACGGTCTGGGAGAAGAACGAGGATGGGGACCTTGTGGGAACCATCGAGATCCCCCTAGCCGTCGGGACGATCGGAGGGGCCACCAAGGTCCACCCCATGGCTCGGACCTCAATCAAGATCTTGGGTGTGAAGACCGCCTCGGAGCTCGCGAGCGTCATGGCCGCCGTTGGTTTGGCTCAGAACCTCGCCGCCCTAAGGGCCCTAGCGGCAGAGGGCATCCAGAGGGGTCACATGAGGCTGCACGCCAGGAACATAGCGGCGATGGCTGGAGCCCGAGGAGAGCTTGTGGATGTCATAGTCCAGAGAATGGTTGAGGAGAGGAAGATCAGGATCGACCGAGCGAAGGAGCTCCTCAACGAGCTGGCGAAGACCTAGACACAGCGGGCCAGAGCCAGCAAACCGGCAAGAACGATGGCTGAGACATTCACTAGGGGTTCTAACGTTTTCAACATCAACAGGGCTTGGGTTCTTCGAGAGGGCAGACGACCCCTTAAGTCAATCGCAGGCACTCTAGGTCTTCGGTAGGGGGTACCCAAGCCTCAACGTCAGAGTGCCGGATCCCCCAAGACGTAGGCAAAAGGTAGAAGGTCTTGAAGCTCCACGAGACGGCAAGAGAGGGCATAGAGACGATACGGGAGGACAGGCGGTACGGAGCCCGAGAGCTGTCCCTCCTAGCCTTGGACATCCTCGCCGATGTCGTCGAGACCAGCACCACCGCCGAGCCGACGAGGCTGCTGGGGGAGCTCCGAAGGGCGACCACTGATCTGGAGAGTGTGAGACCCAGCATGGCTCCCATCGCCAACGCCGTGAGAAGGGTCCAAGCCGATCTGCCAGGGATTCTAGAGGCCAGCGGAGGCCTCCTAGAGCTGAAGAAAGACGTGTTGCAGCGGATCGATGAGGAGAAGACGTCCATCAAGGAGTCTACGGAGAAGATCGTCGACTACGCCGCCCCCCTTCTGAGCGGAAAACGCGTGATGACTCACAGCTACAGTTCCACGGTGCTAGAGGTGCTGCTGAAGGCTGAAGGGAGTGTCCCATCGGTGACGGTCACTGAGTCGAGGCCCTTATTCGAGGGAAAACGTCTCGCGAAGCGGCTGTCCGCCGCAGGAATCCCTGTCACGCTCATAACCGACGCCAGTGCGGGCCACTTCATTTCGGAAGTAGACATCGTTCTAGTGGGCGCCGACAGCATCCTCCCGGACGGTTCCGTGGTCAACAAGATCGGAACGCTTCTCCTGGCCTTGGCTGCTAGGGAGCGAGGGATCCCCTTTCATGTGGTCTCCGACACATACAAGTGGGCGGAGAGAGTGGAACTCGAGGAGAAGGGACCAGAAGAGGTGTCCGCCAAGCCTTTGAGCGGAGTCCAAGTCAGGAACGTGTACTTCGACAGAACTCCAGCCCATCTAGTGTCATCAATAGTGACCGAGCTGGGCGTGTTTACTCCAGCACGGTTCTCCTCGGCCATGAAGGAGAGACCGACGAAGACTTAGGACTCGGTGGGGACACTCACCCGTAATAAACGTTTACTTATGGACAGTTACTATTTATTAGGAATCATTATTGATAAAAGGGTTGGAGAACCCCATGGACAGCGAACTGGAAAGATTCATGGACATCCTCAGGGAAGGTGGATACAAGGTGACACCCCAGAGAATAGCTGTCCTAAAGGTTCTAGTTGGCAACAGAACCCATCCCAGCGCAGACCAGATCTACCAAGAGGTCCGCAAGGAGCACCCCATGATCAGCCTAGCCACCGTCTACAAGACCCTAGAACTCCTCAAGGAAATGGGGCAGGTCATGGAGCTGGGCTTCTCCAACAGAAGCACCCGCTACGACCCACAGGTGGATCCTCACCTGAACCTGGTATGCCTCCGGTGCGGATTCATCGAGGATGTACACGAGACCTCCTTGAATAGCCTCACGAACGTGGTCGAAGACGCCTCCAACTTCGAAGTCCATTCAGGGCGCTTCGAGTTGTACGGTCTCTGTAGCACCTGCAGGTCTGAGCCCGTTGCGGTAGCTGCCAGGGTCCCCTAGACAGAACCCTCCCGCGGACCCAGCCGAAAGCCCCGATGTTTCTTGACGTGCTCCACCAATCCTCCGTCCTTGAGGATGCGGATCATAACGTCGGGAAGGGGCTTAACCTTCGTTTCTTCACCTCTCGTGACGTTTCGGACAGTCCCAGCGGCGAGGTCCACCTCCAGCTCGTCCCCCTCCTCTATGAAATCCGTGTCGCAGGTGACCACGGGCAGCCCTATGTTGATGCAGTTCCTGTAGAAGATTCGGGCGAAGCTCTTGGCCAGCACGGCGCTCACCCCAGCCAGCCTGATGACGATGGCCGCGTGCTCTCGGGAAGAGCCCTGGCCGAAGTTGTGTCCCCCAACGATGAAGTCGCCCCTCTCCACCCGGCTGGCGAAGTCCTCCCGCGCGTCCTCCATGACGTGCTTGGCGAGCTCCGGCAGGTTTTCCCTCAGATGGTAGTACCTGCCCGGGGTGATGTGGTCGGTGCTTATCCCGTCGCCGAACTTCCAAGCCCTCCCCCTTAAGCTCAA
>JAUWBL010000196.1 GCA_030601715.1 Candidatus Geothermarchaeota archaeon
GTCTAGGATCCATGCCATCCTTTCGGCCTGGTCTTCGTCGAATCCGAGCTTCCCAGCTATCTTCGTGACCACTTCTTTGAGGGTCTCTTCGTCGAATATCATCGATCAGCTCTCCGTCGCCGGTACGGGTAGTAGCTTGCGTAGTTTTTCTTCGTCGACGCCGAGCGCCTTGGCTCTCTCAAAGAGCTCACGGAATCCGAGGTGGTCTCTCTCGAACTCCTCTGCCAGCAGGTATTCCAGTTTGATCACCCTGAGGTCTCTCTGTGCTGAAGCCTTCTTTGGGTCGTAGTCGTTCCCCAGCAAGACTACCGGCCCCTGTTTCAGGGCCTTGTTGACGTAGCTCCAACCCACCGACCGGGGAAGAGTCGAGGCGTAGTCTGCCAGGTCAAGCAGTTCCTCGGATGCGTCAGAGAACAGGCTCTTGGGCACTTCTACCTCGAAGAGGGAGATGCTGGCGTACCAGTCGAGGAGTCCGTAGACGTGTTTGGCGAAGACGCCCCTGAAGTAGTATCTGCCACCCGCGGCTGAGTTCAGCCTCTCTCGCAGCAGATCCCGTAGAGGTCTGTCGCTGTGACTTCTGACCCTGCTTTCCAGAGAAGAGTGAGCTAGCTTGTAGAGGGGCCACCTAGGCCTCAAGGCCTTCCAATGGACCAGGCCTAGGCTGAGGTAGTCCTTGAGGTACTTGCTGGCTGTGCTGGGCGATAGCCCGGCTATCCGAGCTATGTCTCTCGCAGAGTGCCATTGGCCGTCTGACAGAGAGCTGAGGATTTCGCCTTGGACGCCTGGAAGCATGTGGGTCACGGACTGTTGGGGAGAGTATGTATATAAGTGTGTCCAGTTATCTGGACACTTACTTATGATAACTGTCCGGTCTCCCGCGATGGAGGGAAGGATCCTTGGCCTCCCGGCGGCGGTGCGCCCCCCGTTGTTGAGGCTGGGCCCGAATCTAGCATAAGTGATCCCGGAGGAAACGTGATCCGAATGGAGGAAAGGGCTAGTAATCCCTCAAATGCAACGTGGGAACCTCCCCAGAGGCCTTCTCCCCCAGAGCATCGTCGGCGGTCAGGAGAGTCGCGCCCGCCTTCTTTGACGCTATGACGTAGACGCTGTCATAGTATGTCGCCGCGTTATCCGCTCCCCAGCTGAGGGCCTCCTCATACTCCTCATCCTCCAGTCCAATCGAGTCCAGCCTAAGGCCCAAGAAGGACGAAAATCTCTCCTCGGCTTCCTCAAGGTCGAGAAGGCCACCTCTGACCGCCTTCCATAGGGTGTTTCCAACCTCATAGACAACTAGCTCTGGAGACCTCAGGTCACAGGCTCCACGTTGAAAGTCCGCGAGGACCGATCTGGCCTTGTCCGAAAGGTCCTCCACCAGCAAGAACCTGGCCGCGACGGAGGCATCCACAACATAGATCCTCAACGGGTCTCTCTGGTCTCCCTTATCGCCTCGTCTATGAATCCCCTGGGAACCTCAGCCTCCCCCTTCTCCAGGCCCTCAACAAGCCTCTCAGCCATCCTTTTCCTCTCCTCCAGCTCCACCCTCCGTCTAATCGCCTTACGAATATGCTCGGACCAATTGATGTCCATGGTAGACATCCTCCTCTTCAACTCCCGGTCAACCCTCACAGAAACCGAAGCCATCGCAACACACCAGGTAATACCAGTCGTCCATACAAATAAGCATTACAGTCTGCAATACAAGACTCACCTCAGCCCCTGCCACACCCACCCAAGAAAGGTTCCAAGGAGGGCTATCGAGAGAGCACAGGGATGGCCTCGGACTGGGGAACCAACGCGTCGTTCTCCCATACGCAGTAGCTCTCCGGAGTCGCGGCGACGGCGGCAACCCTGAGGGTCTTGGCATCTGTTGGATCCTGGTGTTCCTGGTTCTCTTGCCGGTGATCCTGGTTCCTGTTGCTGTCTTGGCGACGAGGTGCTTTATCCCACGTGGGATAATCCTGTGGCTCCGACTCGGGGGTGAGTCTGGGCAGATGCTCGCGGAGAACGTCCTCCACTCGACGGACTCCCACCTCGACGGCGGGCCTCAAAGAAGGAGCGCGCACGCATGAAGCGTGTGCCATTCCGTCTCAGAGTTGGGATCGCGGGGCTGTTGAGTAGGGCCTTTAAGGTGTGAGGTGGTTTCTTAGGGTCGAGAGCCTGTGGTATCCCTGAGGGGTAGGTGGCCCGAGGTCCGCCGCCTTATGCGGGAGCTTGCGGAGCGGGAGTACATGGATGCTCACCATGACGTCTCCCCGAACCCGCCGACTCTGCGGGAGCTCCGGGAGGGCGGGTATCTCGACATGGTGAAGTCTCGGGCGATGCGGATCGTGACCGAAACGATCGGAGACCCCGGAGGCGAGGACGCCGAGATCGAGGAGCTCCTCCGGCGGTATGAGAAGGATTCGGATAGAGTACAGATTTCTGAGAGGTAGGGGATAGAGAACTCCGAGTTGTGCATGACTCGGGAAACGTAGAAGATGCTGGCCAGCTGTGGGATGGCGGGAGCCAGTTCGGCTCCGTGTGTTCCCGTCACGGGAGAAGGGAGGGAAGGGTGTTCAGATCTGGGTGGGTGGCCCTTCCGTACCGGTCAGCTTGGCCATGATAGATAGGGTCCGTCCAAAACGTTGGGAGAGCTTCCGGTAGGGAGAGGTAAGGTACATTGTCTTTCCTCGCATTCAGCCTTGGCGACGTAGGGTTGAACGCTCCTGGAGTGGACTCATACGAGATTGTGAAGATCTGGAAAGTC
>JAUWBL010000132.1 GCA_030601715.1 Candidatus Geothermarchaeota archaeon
CGGGACACTGGAGCTACAAGGACTTCCTCAGCTTGACTGGGCCCGCTGGCGTTTCCTCCTCGAAGACTTGGCTTGTAAAAACATAGATCCTAGTTCTTTCCGTCAGCCAGGCGTCGGGAGGTAGGCCAGCCTTCAGGCACAAGTTTGCCAGATACTCTTCTTCATCCCATGACTCTTCCACTGGAACCTCCGGCAGAAGCAAGCCTCCAAAAGCCCCCCACTCTATCACCGCACCGTGTCTCCCAACCTGGATCCTGCTGGGATACTCCAGAGGGGAGGAAACGCGCAGCCTCCGAAGAGGCGACAGGACGCTTAGCGAAAAAACGACGTTGCCCAGCTCCCTCATCCTGATCGGGGGAAAACGAGGGTCATTGGTGGCGGCTGCTATGGCAGAGTCTACGGCGGCCTCAGCGAGAGGCTTTGTGGCTGTGGGAAAACCGATGCACCCTCTCAAACGTAGATTGCCCTCCACAACCTTCCTCAGCGTTGTGAAGACGCCCATCTTCTTGTGAAGTCTTGGCTCCTTCACCTTGAGCGTAGGCCTCTCTCCTGTCGAGATGTAGTAACCGACGGCGTCTCTAGCCACTCTGACTAGCAGACGCCCTTCTGCGAGGGTAAGGGAGTCCGTTGTCTTCTTCTCTTGGCGGCGAGACCTCAAAGCCCTACTATTCACTCGTGGTCGACACAATTATCAACTCGCCCAAAGGCATTGGGCAGAGCCTCTCAGCCCGCTGAGAACTGACACACTAAGGGATCATCAAAAACCCAAGTGGGCACTGTTAGTACCGATGTTGTGCGAGCCATGGGAACTGCTGCTCGGTCTATCCCTTGTGCATCTGCCTTATCTCATTCACAGTGGTGGCTTGCTCAACGCTCTTTTCAGGCCTCCACATCATAAACCTCGGGAATCTGAGGGCCAGACCCTTCTTCTCTTCGGCATCCCAGCCACAGGAGTGGACCGGACTCTTGGTAATCTCCGAGGCCCTCACTTCTAGGACGTATTCCGGCTCGAACCAGAAATCGGGCTTCATCTGAACGGTCGTATCAACTCGAGCTGGCTCTCTATCTTTCCTGGCGCTAGCAAGCTTCTCAGGTAGACCTGCTAGGTCTTCGTCGGTGAACCCGGACCCAAGATTGGTAACCGTCTGGAAGACGTCTCTCTTGTCGTCGTAGGCTGCGCACAGGAGGGCGCCGTATGTGCCTCCTCTCTTTCCTCTGCCCGAAAAGGCTCCCACCACCGCTAAGTCGAAGGTGTCCGAAAGCTCCGCCGAGTAGTCAGGTTTCCACTTGATCCACAACCACTCCCTCGCTCCGGCTCTGTAGACCGAGTCCTCGCCACAAGACTTGCAGACTATCCCTTCGAGTCCCTTCTGGACACAATCCTGGAAGAACTCTTCTATCTCGTCAAGATCCTCGGTCACTTTCCTTCCCGCGGGTTCCACGTACTTGCTCACCAGGAGTATCTTCTCCAATTGCTCCCTCCTGCGAGGGTACGATCGGTCCACGTATTCCTCACCGTCGAGGTAGAGGAGGTCGAAGGGCTTGTATTTTACCGGAATCTCTCTGGCGAACAGCTCAACGTCATACTTCCTCCGTCTGCGCATGAGCTTCTGAAACGGGCGGTACATGTCTTTCTCGAAGTCGTAGGCGACGGCCTCCCCGTCTATTATGGCTTTCCTTGCCGTGACGCTCTCCCTGACATGTTTAACGATGTCTGGAAAGTGACTCGTCACATCGGAGAGTCTCCGTGAGAACAGTCTTACCCTCCCATTGTCCTTGTGAGCCTGAATCCTCTCACCGTCGTACTTTTCCTCTGCCGAGACAAGCCGCGACGGGATCTTCTCTCTTATCTGGGACAGGTGGCTTACTCGTTGGCTCAGCATAGGGCGAATGGGCCTGTTCACAGCGATCCCTATCTTCTTCACGCCCTCAAGCCCGCTCTCCATGAGCGTCTTCGAGACATGGCCAATGTCTGATGAGAGGTTGTAGGCTTTTTCGAGAGGCGACCTCTCCTTCTTTGACCCTAAGAAAGCTGTTGCCAGTGAGTCTAGTAGGGTCATCTCCCCCACTCCTAGGCGCATCTGACCCGCAGCCAGCCGGGCCAAATACTTTCGCTCCGTGTGGTTTCCTCGAGCGAGCATAGCCGCTAGCTTTTTCTTCTTGAGCTCTTGTGAACCCTTTCCTTCGACCGCCGCGATTTGCCTCAGCCCTGTAAGAACCTCCTCTACCTCCAGTTTCTTCTTGAGGGCGAGGTCTTGCGTCAGCCTCGGCGTCCCAATCCTTATGACCTTGGCTGCGATGGTCCCGAGGTCTCCTACGGCCCGTAGTCTTCTGTCGATTTCTTCATCACTCTTCCCTGCCGCCAGGGCTATCGAGCTTCGAACCATCCTCTCGGCCATTCCTATCTTCACGTCTTCGTAACCGGGAGCTATTTGACCGAGCGCTAGGAAGCACAGCTTGTCGATATTTTGGCTTGTGGCTTCTTGGAAGAGAGCGGATAGTATCTCGACCATTGCTGTCTGGGAACTCGTCTCTTCCAGCTCTTGGAAGGTTTCAGCCAGCTTGGAGAAAAGCAATCTCAAGCCCCCTGTCCCAACGACCAGTTCGCACTATTTACTCTACCTCTCGCTGGCCATCCTGTGCTGAGCCTGGGTGATCTTATCTCCTGAGTTCATCCGGTCCAGTTTGCCGGGATGGTTCAACCATTGTGGAGATTCACTATGGGCTCAACCAGGAATACAGACTCCGTGAGCGCCGCCTTAAGTCCCTTGTGTGTTTCTCCATGGATAGCTCTGCACACGGCTTAGGGCTGGCTTGAAAGACCTAGCGATATATAGAGGATATAGATATTGTGCAGGGTGATGCGATTATTCGGTCAACTTTCTAGTTTACATGCTCCAATTTCATAGTTGCACACGTGCGTATAGTCGATGCAAGACTGTATTGATCTGGAAACGTTTTTCACGGTTGAGTCAACAATCTAGGATGGAAGGGCCTTATCAGGCGCTTCTCCTGGAGAGACGCGGATCATTGGACACGTCTAGGTGTGTGGGGTGGGAGAGTATCGGGACATGGTCGTGAGGATCATTCGTGAGCCCATAGACCTCGCTAGGTACAAGGTGCCTCGTGGTCGGATCCACATCATCCCCGAACGGTGCAAGGAGTGCGCTTTCTGCTGGGAGTTCTGCCCCAACGACGTTCTGGAGATGTCCAGCATCCCGAACGCCAAAGGATACCGCTATCCGGCTCTGAAGCAAGGCAAAGAGGACGACTGCGTGGACTGCGATATGTGCACGTGGATCTGCCCTGAGTTTGCGATCTATTCGGAGGAGATAGCGTCATGAGTCAGGTTTTGACTGGGACTCACTTCATCAAGGGGGATGAGGCCTGCGCCGAGGGAGCCATCGCAGCCGGTTGCAGGTTCTTCGGCGGATACCCCATAACCCCCGCTTCTGAGATAGCGGAGTGGATGGCGAGGAGAATGCCCCTCGTCGGCGGCGAGTACATGCAGATGGAGGACGAGCTGGCGAGCATGGCCGCGGTTGTGGGGGCATCCAACGCGGGTGTCAAGAGCATGACGGCGACCAGTGGGCCGGGCATGTCCCTCATGCTAGAGAACATCGGTCTGGGCATAATGATGGAGACCCCCTGCGTCATCGTCAACATCCAAAGAGGCGGCCCCAGCACCGGGATGCCCACACTCACCAGCCAGGCCGACATGATGCAGGCCAGATGGGGATCCCACGGGGACTATGAGATGATCGCCTACGTCCCCAACAGCGTTCAGGAGATGTTCGATCTGACAATTACGGCGTTCAACACCTCCGAGGTCTACAGGACGCCTGTCATTGTTCTGGGGGATCAAGTCATAGGCCACATGACAGGGCGCGTGGTGATTCCTGAGCAGAATGAGATCGAGTTGATCGACAGGAGGACCCCTGAGGTGGAGCCGGGCCAAGGATTCCTGCCGTTCGACTCGACGGAGGAAGTCCCCCCCATGGCGCTGGCGGGGATGGGATACAACGTGCACGTGACCGGACTCACTCACGACGACCGTGGCTACCCGGACATCAGCCCCGAAGCCTCCAA
>JAUWBL010000185.1 GCA_030601715.1 Candidatus Geothermarchaeota archaeon
CTAGTTAGCCTTTTCTGAATCTCCTTGGGCGAGAGCTTGAGCTCGGTGATGAGTCTGTCGACCTTGTTAATGTAGAGAAGGGGCTTCACCCTCTCCTGCAAGGCCTGCCTCGTCACTGTCTCCGTTTGAACCATCACCTCCTCTACCGCATCAACAACCACAAGAGCCCCATCGATGGCTCTGAGGGCCCGTGTGACCTTTCCCGTGAAATCCACGTGACCAGGGGTGTCTATTAGATTTACGACGTACGAAGTTCCGTCCATCTCATGGAGAAGGCTGATGTTGGCGGTCTTCATCGTGATTCCTCTTCTCTGTTCCTCTTCCAAGTAGTCAAGGGCGCGAGCCTCTCCGGCTACGCTGGGTGAGAGGAGCCCCGAGGCTGCGAGCAGGGAATCAGTAAGGGTTGTCTTGCCGTGGTCGATGTGGGCGATGATCCCTACGTTCCTTACCCTCTCTCTGTCTCTCGTTATGGATAGGATCTCCGATGTCTGTTTGTACCGAACCATGTCAGCTCAATTCCTTCGATGCCTAGCTCGAAAGCCTTCTGAAGCTTTTCCCGTATTAATCCGGGCTTCACACCACATTAAGTCTGTTGAAGTCAAAAGGGAGGTGCTAGAGCCCAAACACAAATATGGATAGCACCACAAAGACGCCGTTTGAAGCGGCGAACGCCCAGTCCCAGCGCCCCATCTTCAGCTCTATCCACGAGCTCCTAGGTCTGGACGGATCGAAGGCTCTTGACTCCAAAGCTTCGGCGACCTCGATGCTTCGCTTGATGGACAGTATTATTATGGGGATGAATATGGGTACAAGCGCTCTGATGCGTTTCAAAGGGTTCCTCGAATCCACGGACAGTCCTCTTGATCTCTGGGCGTCTATGATGTCCTGAGTTTGTTGAGCTAGGACAGGCACAAACCTCAGAGCCATGGAGAATGCCAAGGAGATTATCTGGGGTAATCCGAGCTTGTCGAGCATTAGGGCGAACATGTCGGGGGCTGTAGTGATGAAGAAGAGGGAGAATATGCCCACCAAAATGATCAGTTTGATTGCTGGCAGGAAGGACCCAACGAGGCCTTGCTCGGTCAGGTAATTCACGATGAAGATGAAGAGGAAGAAAGGTGCTACGGCGGCGATGGAGCGGGTCCACCTTTTCAAAGTACTCGCTGAGACCGCTATCAATGCCTCCAGCTCCAGTAGCAGGACCAAATAGTACAGATTGCCTATCAAGAAGCTTGTCGTAAAGAAGGCCGCTACCATGAAAAGCTTGGCCCTCGGGTCGAGCCTATGCAGAAAGGTCAGCTTCGGCTGATAGATGAAAGCCGATGTGAGCTTGTACACTCTACTTATCCCCCGTACAATCTGAATATCTCGTCGGCAGCCTGCGCGGTAGATACGATGTTCTGGGAGAGCCCCTTCACTTCCCTGAACGCGGCCGTCACCTGAGGGAGAATGAGTCCAGCTTTCTCGATGCTTCGCTCGTTGGAGAGAACTGGCTGAGCTTCCCCTTGGTCGACGAGCTCTCCATCCGCCATTAGGAACACATAGGGAGATGTCTCGGCTACGAACTCGACGTCGTGAGACACGACGACAACTGTCTTTCCCTGAGTGATAAGTTGCCTGACTATCCCGACAAGTATCTCCCTCTGCAGCTGATCCTGGCCGGCGGTTGGCTCATCGAGGACGACGTATTTGGGTCCCCACGTCAGCACACAAGCCAGCGCCAGCCTCCTCTGCTCCCCACCGCTCAGAGTGAAGGGAGACCTATCTTCATACCTCCGCAAACCGAACAAGGTTAGGTATTTGCGAACCCCATCCTCAACAACCTTGTCATTGAAGCCAAAATTCCTCAGAGCGAAGGCCATCTCATCATGAACCGTCTCACTGAAGAACATAGATTCAGGGTATTGGAACACTAAAGCTACCTTTCGGGACAGGGAGGAAACAGTCTCCTCACTCGTGTCAAGCCCATCGACCAATACAGTTCCTCGGGTGGGCCTCAGAAGACCGTTGAAGTGTTTAACAAGAGTGCTCTTACCCGCTCCGTTGTCTCCCATGATGGCAATGTAGGAAGCCTCTTCTATTCTCAAAGAGATGTCCTTAAGAACCTCTTTCTCACCGTCGTAGGAGAAAGCCAGGTCCTTGACTTCGATCATGGATGGAAGGTCTCGGAGAAGGACGACTTGAATTCTTCCGGAGTCAATGGTAACCTGCTCAACTGAATACCTTTCTCCTTGAGGCCGTGGTAGAGCCTGACGAGGGAGGGTACGTTTATGCCGGCTAGCTTTGAGAGGTCGGCTTCGAAGACTTGGCGTGGTGTTCCTTCGAAGACGATCTTCCCCTCCTCAATGACGAGGATCCTGGAAGCATATCTCGATGCCAGGTCAAGTCGATGTTCCACCATAACGATCGTCAAGCCGAGTTCTCGTCGTAGCATTTCGAGTAGCGAGAAGAACCCTGCCGCGGAGGCGGGAGAAAAATAGGCTGTCGGCTCGTCCAAGACCAATACGCTCGGCCTCATGGCGATTGCCCCAGCCACCACCAGCTTCTGCTTCTGTCCCCCGGAGAGGCTCTGCACCGGAGCGTCTGATATGTTCTCGAGACCCAGCAGGGAGAGGGCCCAACCGACCCTCTCGGTGATTTGCTCCCTAGGCAGACCAAGGTTCTCCAAGCCAAAGGCCAGA
Organism: Candidatus Geothermarchaeota archaeon; assembly: GCA_030601715.1. GTDB lineage: Archaea > Thermoproteota > Nitrososphaeria > Geothermarchaeales > JAUWBL01 > JAUWBL01. The sequence goes on from JAUWBL010000185.1 coordinate 2,682, forward strand.
TCTCTCTCCACCGTAGTCATCACGATCTGGTTATCAGGATTCTGGAACACGAAGCCCACAATCTGCGCGAGTTCGTACATCGAACTCTCAGCCACTTTGAGCCCGTGAACCCAAACCTCGCCCTCGAACGCGCCGGGGTAGAAATGAGGAATAAGACCGTTCAGGGTTCGACACAGAGTTGTCTTTCCGCAACCACTAGGCCCAGCTACCAGAACGAACTCGCTGTGTTCCACTTCCAAGCTTAAGTTTCGGAGTACTGGCTCGG
>JAUWBL010000106.1 GCA_030601715.1 Candidatus Geothermarchaeota archaeon
AGTTAGATACGGAGGGATTGCCGCGGTGAGCTTCCTAGGCGCATCCTCCATCATCATCCCCATCCCCTACACCGTCCTACTGTTCTGGCTCGGCAGCACCGGTGAACAGAACCTGGTCCTCCTAGCGGTGGCAGCCGGAGCCGGAGCGGCCCTAGGAGAGCTGGTGGGATACCTGATCGGCTACGGCGTGCAGCCGTTCGTAGGCGACGAAAGGAAGAAGAAGTTCAAGGCGCTCCTGAGGCTCGTGGAGCACCGGAATCTGACGTTGGTCGTCATCTTCCTCTTCGCCCTGACGCCTCTTCCGGACGACCTGCTCTTCGTGCCTCTCGGCTTGGTTCGATTCAGTCTCTGGAAAGCCCTTCTGCCAGCCTTCCTGGGAAAGACGGTCATGTCCTTCATCATAGCGTACTCCGGAAGCCTGTACATTGAACTGTTTCCTGAGGCAGGCGGCTCTCTGCCCGTCATGGTCATCACGACGGCGGCCTTGTTCGTCGTCATCATCCTGATCTGGAGGACAGACTGGGATAGGGTCCTATCGAGGATCCTCCCCGACAAGGATCAACAAGCCTAGCGCCTTCTCGACTATGTTCGGAACCACAGCATGACCCACCAGACACTGTATAGCCTGCCAGCATGCACTCATAGGGCTTGCTGAACGGGTACCAGCGGAGTAGGGCGGCGGCAATCCTGGTACAGGCTTTGTGGTACACAATGAGACAGCTCCACAAGTCGCATCAGATATACCAGCAGAGGAATCGGGCGCTCAACCAGAACTTGGCTAGCCGTCGGGACTGATCAGTTCCAGAAGCTCCTTGAGGGAGCGGATTGTGTGATCCGGCTTCTGGAGCTCGTGTTCGGTGGTTTTCTCCTGGTGGGGCTGCCAGTCAATGTGGACTGTCTTCATCCCCAGTCTGTTGCCCCCGAGGATGTCTGCATCGGTTCGATCCCCGACCATCATACACTCATGAGCCTCGACTCCCAGCTTTCGCATGGCCTCTTGAAAGATCTCTGCCTCGGGTTTGGGGGATCCGACATCCACCGAGGTCACGACGGCGTCGAAATACCTCTCCAGCCCCATTCCCCTCAGAGCGTTCCTGATCTCCCGCTCCCTCCAAGTCGATGTGTTGCTCACGACGGCGAGCTTGAACCTCTGGGAGAACTCGTGCAGAACAGACTCGACGTGCGGAGCCCCCTCAAATTCTTCTCCAGGTCCATGCCTTTCCACAGCCAAGGTATCTCCGAAGTCGAAGAGGACGGCCTTCAACATACCTTTCACACCACAGATACTCGATGTCTGGCAGGCAAAAAGGGACTCTACAATCCGAGTCCGCTTTCCTAACCCGTATATGGGAGGCTAGAGAAAAGTCGAGAACTTGGTGTAGCGCCTCGTAGAGCCTTTTGAGTATGCAGAGCCAAAACACGCCACCGAGTGAGTACTGCTGGGGTTGAACCAAAGGAAAAGCCCGTGATGAATTGGTGAGAATATTTACGATTCATTTAGCAGGATACCTCTGTTTGAGTTGTCTTTCCGGGGAGAGGAGCGTTCTTGGCAGGCTTCACTTGGGGGGGTCTGACGCACACACCGCCCTCTTGGGAGCCTTATCCTCGGCGAACAATCGTTTCCTGACCCAAAGTGAAATATGGACGAAACCTAAAGATAGCTACTCCACTCGCCTTTTCCATGGCGTCGAGACGGAGGACCGAGCGACCCACGTATTTCACCTATTCAATAAAATTCACTCCGCTACTGGCTGACGCTGGGACACATTTAAGTTCGTTAATCTAATTGTGAAACGTGATGAGTGAAACCGTTCCCGAAAGACTGCGTCGACTCGTCTCATCCGAGATCTGCGAGGCTGAGAACACCGCAGAGTATGCTTCGGAGCTGAGGCAGTTTGCCCAAGGCGTTGGGAGTGAGCAGTACTTCAGATCCAAGGCCAGGTTCTTCAAGGCACTCGGTAATCCGACCAGGCTTAAGATGGTCAAGATGCTGGCTGAGAGGGAGATGTGCGTCTGCGAAGTAATGGTCGCACTCGATCTCACCCAGCCGACCGCATCTCACCACCTCAACATCCTAGAGAGGGAGGGTATCACAAAGAGGAGGCGCGAAGGCAAGTGGATACTGTACAGCATATCGAGACAGGAAATAGCTGAACTCGTCGATGGATCAAGACAGCCATAGGATGCCCACCCGCAACGAAAAGTAGGAAAGCCTCTCCCCACATGTGCCAGGAATTCCTACGCCTGAATCCACGCAAACGCCGAGCCTAATACTCTTTCACATCGCTCTGCAACCAACAGTTTCTTCCAATCGATAATCTGGAGGCTCTCCCCGTGGCCTGTGTTGAAGCACTCGGTGCTCTCGTATAGGTCACAGCTGAACCTCCTGTTCCTGCCGTAGATGAAGATGGTTCTCTTCAGGGCTTACATTCCGGTTCCTCGTCAAGGGATAGGAGGATCAGGGAATCAAGGATCTGAGTAGATCCAAGTGAATTAACTGGACGGTTCTTTAACTGCAGCCAGACGTGATATTATCGCTCAATCGCTACATTGGGTTTCCTTTCCAGAAATCCTTCCCCCTTAGGAACTTGGCAAAATAGACAAGACCCAGCATCACCGGTATTTCCCAGAATAGACCCATTGTCGTTCCGAGCGCGGCAATTGACCCAACACCGTAGATAGCAATTGCAGTAGCAATGGCGATTTCGAAGTGACTTGAAGAACCAATGATTACAGTAATGACGCCTTCACGATAAGCGAGGTTCACCACACGAGTCACAAGGAGGTTATAGCTTACAACAATCACAAACCCGACTAACAGTGGGATTGATACAAGAACAAGTAGATCAGGATGCTCTAGCATCACATTGCCATTCAGTGAGAAGAGCACTAATAATGTCATAAGTAGTGCTACCAGAGCCATATTACCTACTGCTGGGCGATACTTGTTTTCAAACCAGTCCGTTCCTTTCCAATTAACAAGTGATCTCTTACTTACTATTCCAATCATCAGTGGGGCTCCAATAAACACGAGGACTGAAATTAGCAACAACCATCTGTCAATAGCTATGGCCGAAATTCCTGCGAGGAATGCAACTAAGGGCGCATAGAAGACAATTATTGTTGCTGTATTCAGACTGGTGTTGATGATATTCTGCTCCTGATTTCCTTCTGCGAGGTAGCCCCATACCAAGACCATTGCGGTGCAAGGGCTCGATGACAAAAGGATTACAGCAACTATCAGTTGTTCGTTCCCGGGGAGGAATGCCTGCGCTAGAGATACTCCTACGAGAGGAGCAATGATCCAGTTTGAGAATAGTGTGAGAATGATTGGTTTCGGAGCTTTCCCTAGTTTTTTCAATTCAGAAGTCTGTATGTTCAACATTGCTGGATACATCATCAGGAACAGGAAAATCCCGATAGGAACTGAGATTCCTCCAACTTGCCATGAAGCAATGGCCTCGCTAATTCCTGGTACAACCTGCGAAAGGACGATTCCAAGGAGCATGCAAATAGCAATCCATAGAGGGAGGTATTTCTCAAATGTATTCAGTTTCTTTTCAGCTTCCACGGCCCGGTACACCCCCTAATCTTGCTCCTTCATTTGCCAAGTTCGTACGTCCCCCGCATCACCTAGATTCCAAATGTATAAATTTAAGTTTGTAGATGTCAACCTCCACCTGAGGTGTTCAAATCACAGGGCAGAGGATTGGGGACCTTTGAGGTTTCTGAAACCCTCACCAGCCGTCTTCAGACACGCAATGAAACAGCTCGGCGTTTCCCCAAGAAACCAGGTTCGTCGGGGACAAGATCAGAAAGGGCTACGAGGTTGTGCAGAACACCTGAATAACGCTGTATCTCACCGTGAGGGACTAGGACAAGCAACCAAGAGTCAAGCTAGGAGTCCAAACCATCCTCTCCCTTGGAGAGATCCTCGAACGGCTACAGTGGAACGGCACCGATAAACAAACCAGAGAGGCGCCACCAATCGGGAGTCTGGGCCATTGGGCAAGGATGAGTGGCCCAATCATCGCTCGTCGTTCCCACTCGGGATGGTGACGGAACGCATCTCTTAAGTTGGTTCAGGTCGTTTCTCCTCTCATGCTCGTCGTGACGTATACATACGATGTCCCAAACAGCAACGTCGAAGAGTACGTGGATGTCGTGAAGTCGGCCAACGCCCTCGAACGAACGTACGGTGATGTCGAGTGGGAGCTCCTGCGAGACTCAAAACATCCCGACCGGTGGATGGAGATCGCCCGCTATCCGAGTCTCGCCGAGTTCCAACGCATCGAGGAGGAGTTTCATGGGAATCCGGAAGCCCAACGCCTCTGGAAGAGGTTCTGCTCCCTCGTCGACTGCCAGAAAGCCCTCGAATCTCAACGCATCTTCACAAGAGTCGAATAAGGAAGCTCCCGATTCTGGATCCAAGGCTAGAGTCGACCAAACAACACCTCTAGGAGTAGCGACGTTCATCTGGCCCACCGCTCCGACGACAAAGACTGTAGAATTTTTTTCCCCACGCACACACATGGGGAAGGAAGCCTATGCAAGCATTACTCTATCTGGAACTCTCCATCTGTCAAGACGGTCGTTTTCTCCCCGGTCTCACCGGTCACCCGAACCGTCGGCTTGGAGACTAGAAAATCCATGTGGTTTCTCGAAGGATTCATGCCGCCCGGCATGTCGGTGTTGTGCCCAAAGGCAACGTGAACCGTTCCAAGGATCTTCTCTGCCTCCAA
>JAUWBL010000069.1 GCA_030601715.1 Candidatus Geothermarchaeota archaeon
AGGCCCCCTCCGCACCGTTCTCAATCGTCAAGACCTCGACGCCATCCAACGTGTCCCTCAATATTGCTTCCATGTCCAGCCTCCGCTCAGCCTCCCTCACAAACCGGAGGCGCGCCTTCGTCTCCGGATGGCGGGCCAAGATGGAGCAACAGTCCTTGTAGGGGCGAATGGAGTGTCCGTAGGTTCCTATCTGTCTCGCGAGGCCGACTATCTCCTCCTTGTCATAGGCCAAGAGGGGTCTGAAGACGGGAACCGAAACGGCGTCCTCGACGACGGCCATGTTCTCCAATGTCTGAGAGGCGACCTGCCCCAGGCTGTCGCCCGTCACCAAGCCCCTCAACCTCTCACGGCCGGCTATCCTCTCAGCCACCCTCAACATGAACCTCCTGAACAGCAAGAGTTCGTGCTTGGAAGATGTCTCAAGCGTTGCCAGATGGAAGGGCAGGAAGGGAGCGAGGTAGAGCCTCGAGCCGAAGGAGTACCGGGACAGATGCCCAAGTAGCTCAGGCATCTTCGATTGCCTGGCCTCCTCCCCCGTTGCGAACGCGTGGAAGTGGACGAAGTCTACGGCGCATCCCCTCTTCATCATGAGCCAGGCTGCCACGGGAGAGTCTATTCCCCCCGAAAGGAGACACAGCACTCGGCCTGAGATCCCCACAGGCAGCCCTCCGAGACCTCGCTCCCTGCTTAGGAAGACGAAGGCTCCTTCTGCGGTTATCTCGATGAAGACCTTGAGCTGGGGGGCCTTCATCGAAGCCCTCATCCCGAAGCTCTTCACCAGGGCACTCCCGATCTCTCGGTTGACCTCCATAGAGGTCAAGGGAAAGGGCTTGTAGGAGCGTTTGGTCACAACTTTCATGGTTCTCCTATCCCCTAGGACAGAGACCCTATCCAACACAAGTTGCTTGATCAGCTCAAGGTCGTTCTCCGCTCTGTGGGCAAACCCGAACCAAGCGATGCCGAAGACCCTGTGCAAGGCATCTCTTATGGCAGTGAGATCCGACGCTTCCTCTAGACCAACGATCAGCCTGCCGTGGACCCTCTCTACTCCTGGGTACGACTGGCCTCGAAGGGCCTTTCGGATGTTGTCGACGAGCCTCTTCTCAAAAAGGGGGCGGTTTCGGCCCTTTAGGGCGATCTCTCCGTAATGAACGAGCACGCAGTCGAAGGGGTTCAACACACTTCACCCCGGTACACGAGGGAATGAGGGTATACAACTTCCCGCATGCTAGCGTTCTACCCTGTTTCCTACTCTCCTACGATCAGGACCCTCACCGTTCTTCGTCTAGGGCGAGTCTCCGTCTCGATCCAGAAGATGCTCTGCCACGTTCCAAGAGAGAGCCGTCCTCCCACGACCGGAACCACCTTCCCCGGCTGAAGAAGGAGGGAACGCAGATGGGCGTGGGCATTCGCTGGATGGTTGTAGCCTCCTCTGGTGGGGACCAGCTTCTGGAGCAGGGTCTTGATATCCCGTAGGAGCATCGACTCGTATTCCGTGATAGCGATGACTCCGGTGGCGTGACCTGCGAACACCAAGGCCATCCCCTTCTTTACCCCTGAGGCCCTGACAACCCTAGAAACATTCTGCGTTATGTCGCTACAGTCGAACTCCCCCCGGGTCTCGAAGGTGAAGGCTTCCTCATATGCTGTCAAACTTATCACTCAAGATCTGGTTGCTTCCTGGAAGTAAAGTTTGGCTACCTACTCCGCTGTGTCGCGTCGAACGGCCCAGGGAGATAGAAGCGGTGCTCCTAACATGATCAAACGACAGTCGACCTGGATCACGCCACCGCGTGCCGTCAGCCTCGGTTGGCGGGAGGGAGCGAACTAGAGCTATGAGCCTGTCCTGGCAAAAGAAGGGAGATCTCGATCGGCGGGAATAGCCTAGTCCGGCTGGTCCGTGGTCTCTTCCCATCGCACTCGGTACAAGGCATACTTGTCATCAGGAGAGAACTTGGCTGGGTGAGCTAGGACTGTCTTTCTCCCGCAACTCTTGCACTTCTCCTTAAGGGTGTAAATCATGCAGCGGGGACACTTCCGTATCCTGAACCTCAATCTTCAGCCTCCGCTACTGGTTCTTTGGCATCCATTCAGGTCTCGTTGGATCCCTAGGCCTGTTTCTCAGCTGGTTGAGAGCAGGTTACTTATTAGCCCTTTCTTTCGGCTCTCGTTCAGACACTCGGTGACGATCTTCTTGGCGTGCTTCCTAAGCAGTTCGGGTTTGTGGGAGTTGAGCTTAACGAGATATCTGGGGGGACCGTCGGCGGTCACGGTTGCCTCCAGCCCCGTCAGCTCCGCCTCCTCCTTGATCTTTCCCAGGGCTTCCCTGACTTGGCGCACTCCTCCTCTGCTGATGGAGCTGACCTCGATTCGAGCTTCGAAGCGGTACACCTTCGGCGTAATTCTAGTAGACAGGTAGTTGAAGAACTCCTCCCTTTCTTCCTTGGAGAGCCCTGTGCTCTCCAGCAAACTGGGTTCTACAACCATCCTTCCGAGGGCATCATAGGAGGTTTTGTGTCTGGCGAACACGTCTTCAAGCTTGTCATCCAGTTCCTCGACTTCGATCCCTATTTTTTCAGCGAAGTCCGAGAGGAGTTGGTCCCCCCGGAGGTTCATCTTCCACTCTCTCATCACCCTCCGCCCGTCTGAAGGGGGCACGTCCTTGAGGGAGGCATCGACGCTGTTGTTCTTCTCGTCTACCCTGAGAACCTTCACCACGATCTTCTGTCCCGTTCTTATGACATGGGTTACTCTCCTCACCCATCGGGCGGAGAGCTGTGATATGTGAAGGAATCCGTCGCAGGGATACTCCTCGAGGGTCAGATACGCTCCGTACTTGGTTGTCCGTTTGACGGTGGCCACCGTCAGCTCCTTGAGCTCCGGCAGCTCGGGGATCTCTGCTGTTTCTACCGCTTGGGGTTCCTCAGCCATACTCACTCAGAACCTTCCCGATGATCTTGACCTTCCCACCCGTAGGGATCGCCAGCTCCTCCTCGCACACGTTGCACTTGACGGTCTTGGATGCGTGGGAGAATACGATCTGGCTGTTGCCGCAGCCGGCGCATTCCACGAGCTTGAACTTGCTTTTTGGCTGTGGGATCAGCCTACGCCACTCGGATGACATGTGTCCTCCCTGTCTCAGCCCTGCCTTATCTGATAGAGGGCTGGGCTTGTCATATATGTAGGGAGGCCTGTCGGAGAAATGGCTTACTAGCGTTCTATGGTTAGCTTTCTCAGCCTCATACCCCTCTTGTGATACGTGTATCCGCATTTCTTGCATGCATACTTCAGCGTCTGCTTCTTGGTCGTCTTGGCTTTCTTCTTCTGTTCGGGGTACTTCTGTCCTCCGTAGCCCTTCTTCTCCTTCGCGTGTTTCCTGACGCCGAGTTTCATGGCTCCCTCTTTTCCTCTCTTGTAGAGGCTGATCTTGTGATCAGTGTGCCTTCGACATCGAGGACAGTAAGTCCGTATTGTTTTCGGTACCTTCAACGCGAACGTCTCCTTGGCTAGAATGAGGTTTCCTAGTCCCTCTAATAAGGTCGCGGCCGCGCCATGTGAACTCTTGGCGTGAGCATCCCCAGGTTTCCGTTGGGTCTAGACTTCAACCTCTGTCTCCTTGACCAACCCTTCTTTCCTTAGAGCCTCGTAGTCTTGCTCCTCCAAGGTAGCCAGGTCTCCCGGCTTGAAGGGGCCGTATTCTCTTCCGTCAATGCCCACGAATGCAGGGATCTTGCCTAGGATGGTTGCCAGCCTTTTTCTAGGCATTTCTTCTTCTGCAACCCTTTCGGCTTCCTTTAGGGAGGAGACCAGGGCCTCATACACGGCCGCCTCTCTCTCTGTCATGTCGGGGGACTGCCGGCGGGAGAGGACGGTCGTCAAGATCTTCTCCAGTCTGAAGGAGTCGATGGCTAGTAGTGTCCTCTTCAGCAGTGATTCCTCCTCCTGCAGGAGGAGTTTTTCCACATCGGAGGGGGCCTCCTTCTGTAGCTTCCTGCTATCCTCAGTCAGTTGGAGGATCGAGTTTCGCATGTCCTTGTCAATCCTTTGCAGCTCCTCTTCTTCCAGCTCTGATTTGAGGTGTTCTTGGGCCTTCCTGATCTTCTCATTCAGCATAGGCGACGCCTCTGGCGAGAAGGTATGCTGCGACGTATCCGGGCAAGCGAACCCTGCTGGCTCGGTAGGGCCCGTACTCGTCGCTCTTGAAGATCATGCGGGGGGCATATCGTACAAAGATTTCGATCGGTTCTGAGGAGATTCCTACCGCATCCGCAAAGGGGTCGAAAGAATCGATGTCTTCTACCTTCTGCTTGGTCAATCCGGTCTTGTTGTGGAGGCTGTAGGGGGCCCTGATGAGTCTGTGGATGTCGGTTGTCACGACGGGATCCACGCCGACCATCTCGGCGCGTCTCACGTATTCCTCCACTTTGGACGCGAGGGCTTTCGGCAACTCGGCGTTCAGGGAGGAAACGATTTCATTGGGGGCGAGCCCGGCGAGTTTCTTCGTCAGTCGCAGCAACGCTTTCTTCTCTTCCTTGTCGAGACCGTTGGGCACGTTCTCTCCCCTGGCAACTTTGAGGAGATGGGCGAATGTGCCTTTCTTTGGATCTCTTTCATGCCTGAGGGAGTAGCCGACCATCATCAAGTAGTCTACGATCTCGTTCCTCTCTTCTTGCCCCAATTCCTTCAGTTCTTCGTCCTCGACGTGGATGTGGTATCCCCTACTGCCCGAGAAGTAGGCCTTCATGGAAGACGCCTCGAAGCCTAGCCTCCCCTCCAAGATGTCTAGGAGCCTCTTGGTCTCCGCTTTGACGATCCCTAGGTCTTTCTCTGTGATCCAGTCCAGCTTGGAGGTTTCTTTTCCGCACTGAGGGCACGGATCTTGGCTCTCGAAGATTTCGTCACATTCCTCACAGAGGTTGAGAATGAGGGGCGAAACCCCACGGTGGTGGAGGTGGTCTGCGTCGAGGTCGAAGATCAGGGTAGCTCCCATCCATTCCTTCTGATGCATCTCCCTTTCTGGGAAGAGGTAGAACCCCGATGAGTGGTAGAAGTTGCTTGGGATGTTTTTCACAAGGAAATCCTGGAGCTCTTTGGGTCCGCGAAAGGATTTGTGTCTGACGATGGAGTCGAGGTCGAAGGCTGTGTAGGCGAACTCCCTTTTTGGGATGTCGTCTATGCTTTCGACGACTCTTCGCCCGTCCTTGAAGTAGTGCTCTTTGAAGAGCTGCCGGAGGATGATCCGGTTCGCCCACGTCTTGTCCGCACCCATCGGTTTCTCTGGAAACTCAAGAGGTCTTGAGGCTCTTTAGGGTGTTAGTATGAGAAGCGGTGGAGACCGCTCGGACAGCGGTGGGGAGTTGTGCGTTGGGCTGATTACTGTTCGATGCGAGGGGCTAGGTAGAAGTTGAATCTCTGTTCCTCCGGGAACTCGAAGGTAAGTTTGAGGGGGAGGTCTGTCCCGTAGTCCAGGTTGACGATGCTCGAGATCCTTTCGAGTTCAGCTACTACGCTCGACATGAGTTCTACGTTGTAGGTGGCGGAGGCGCCGTCCTTGAGCTTGGCATCGAGAACATCGACATCGGTGGCTAGGAACGTGACGGCTGTCTCGATGCCCTCTTCCGTTTCTCCTCTGAGCTCCAGCTTGTCCTCGCTGGAGGTGATCTTCACCTTCTCGCTTATCAGTTTGATATCTCTGAGGGCTTCTTTGAGGGCGGAGGTTGTCATCTTTATGTTCGTCATGTATTCGACCTTGGGCAGTTTCAGGGGGGATTTTTCGGTGGTGTCTAGGACGGGTGTGAGGAACTCCCGCCTGTAGTTTCCTGTGATCTTGATCCTGAACTTCCCGGCTTTGGGGTCCATGAGGACCTCCATCTTCTCGTCCTTCCTACTCTTCTTGACGAATGGGAGCAGTCTGTCCAGCAGGACACAGACGACGGCCTCCTCCTTGGCGGGTTCATAGGATGAGAAGTCTTCCTTGGGGATCTCGAAGTCGATCATCGAGATGTGGGCTGGATCCATCCCCCTGAACCACAGCTTGTCTGTGTCGATGTGGAAGCAAACTTCGTCGGTTATCTTCGAGATGGCGGACAGGTAGCTTACCCAGTCGCGGGTCTTTTCGGTGGTGAACTTGATCATGAAACCTCCTCGCATGGCTTGGACGGTTGTTCACAAACTATGGGCTAGGGCGGTAAAAAGAGGCTCAGCCGTAGCGTCGCCATGTGTGGCCGCATTTCTTGCAGCGG
>JAUWBL010000216.1 GCA_030601715.1 Candidatus Geothermarchaeota archaeon
CCTTGTTCTTGACGCGGCGCTTGAGATAGTGAGAGCAGCGTATCGGGAGGGCTATGTGAACGGCGACTTGAGTACCTACAACCTCTTCGTGACCAGGGATGAGAGAGTGTTGATAATCGACTGGCCCCAATGGACACCGAAAGACCAGAAAGGATCCACGGAGAGGTTGAAGGAGGACCTGACAAACCTAACTACATGGTTTGAGAGGAAGTACGGGATACGACGGGAGGTCGAGACCATGCTCAGAAGTGTCGTCGACCCCTCCTAGAACAGAACGACCTTCTCATCGAGGATCAAGTCCGTCAGCCTCCGCACGTTGGAGACCTCGTAGTCGACGATCTCCTTGACATCGCGGGTGAGCGCTTCGAATCTCCCATCTTCAGGGATGACCTGAACGTTGACTATCTGAGGTCTGTTTATGGGTTGACCTATCCTGCTTAGGATCCTCACGTAGGCCTCTGCCACGCCCTCGACCTCCTCCGCAACTCGACGGCTGATCTCATGCGCGAGCACGTTGTAGAGCTTGCCCACATGGTTGACGGGGTTCTTCCCAGCCGTAGCCTCGAGGGACATCTGTCTGTTGGGCGTAATCAAACCCGTGATTCTGTTGCTTCTACCAGTGTTTCCATCATCTCCACCCTCCGCCGACGTCCCGATCACCGAGAGATAGATCTCCCCCTTCTCCAAGTCGTCGGCTCTGTTCATGGTCACCTCGACGTTTTCGTAGGTTTCCTGCTCCGAGACGAAATCCAGAACTCGATCATGGGCCTCCTCTAAGACGCCAACGTAGTCGCCTAGGCTCTGGACGAATCTGTCTATGAGTGGAGCGGATATCGTGACGCTGATATCGCTGTTGATTCGAAGACTCATCACTTTGATGTCTTCACCAACAGCCGGGTACTTTTTCTTGAACTCGGATGAGTTCAGAAGGCGTTCGATGCCCAACGTGAGCCTCTCAACGGGGCTGAAGGGGGCGAAGGCAACGCCGAAGGATGTGTCGTTCGACAGGGGCAGGCTGGATGTTCTGTCGAAGAGAGCTATCAAATCGGCGGATCCCGGACGGATCCTGAAATCCATTCTCACATGCTTCTCTGGTTCGATGAACCTCAACAGCGACCTGAGCTTCCGCTCGGACGCTCTCCTCGCTATCTCGTCAACAGGTACCTCCTGTACGCTTCCGTCCTTCTTAAAATGGGTCGTAGCTCGCCCAGCCACCACGATGGACATGGGCTCAGTGACAGTCCCCCCTCCAAACCGTGGCTCTGATGAGCCCCCGATGAGGAGGCCTTTGTCGACGTTGTGGTGCAGAATCCGTCCAAAATTCTTCAAGTAGTGCCTTGACAGGGCTAGTGAGACGGCTTCACAGCATGAGTCGATGAGGTGGTCGGGGTGTCCTTGCCCCTTTCTCTCGACGAACTCGACCTTCTGTTCTGAAACCGGCTTCGAGTGAAGCTCCTCGACGAGAATCCTCAGCATTTCTGTTGTTATCCGGTTCAGTGCAGCTGAATCAGGAGTATGTTGTTCCCCCTGATGAGCACCCTGCCGTATTTCGTGGTCTTCTTGCTACTCTGCTCGATGGTGTCCTCAAGGAGTAGGTTCATGTAGTTGTCCACCTTTGCGAGGGTACCTGTGTATCTCTCGCCGCCTTTGAGAAACACTGAGACCCTCTTGTGCACATATCTGTAGATGGTAGACAACGGGTTGGCTGATGAAGCCTCGTTTGAATGGGGTCTATCCAAGGGAAACCACTACCCTTAGTCTCAAAACACTAGGCTTTAAGGCTTGCTTCACTCATACCACACGTCCTTTTCTTTGTGTCTTCCGATTTGTCCAACTCCAACTTTACAATTACGTCCTTGCTTCTCCCAGAGCCTACCACTATCATCTCGACAGACCGGGTGAGGGCGTCGAGAGCCTCTCTCTCCGCCGCCGTCCTCCTCAGATAGGAGCATATCACTGCCTTCTCTGCGTAGGCGGAAAGGTCAATCATCTTTCGTACGGGGTGGGGCGAATGATGGAGCACCGTGAATGAGAAGACATGTCCGAAGGCTTTCTGTTTGAAGGGGGGGCTGTCGATGTCTCCCTGGACTCGATGGATCCCCGAGGCGTCTTCGAGTTGCAGCAGCTGCTTCCTCGAGAAGTCGAGACCGACCGCCGCCCTGACTCTGCTTCTTACGAGCGTCAGGAAGAGGCCCGTGCCACAGCCGAAGTCAGCTATGTGGTCGCTCTCGTCTAGATCCAGTTCCTGTAGGGCCAGCGCATACTTTGACCCTTGTTCCTGCGCGTGGAGCTGGGTGTAGGAGTCAGCGAACATGTCGTATCTGGCCATCAGCCTCCTCTTGGTTCCCCACGAACTACTCTTCATCTGCGCCAGCAACCACCCGCTCGCATTCTTCCAGCCTCAGCCTCTTGAACTCGAGATTCAGTTGACTGAGGAGAAGCTGTGCCTCCTTGGAGAGTGATGGAGCCACTAGGACGCCCCTAGCGGCTGGATTGGTCAGCCTGTACTCGGAAACGTACTTGTACATCTGAAGGGC
>JAUWBL010000044.1 GCA_030601715.1 Candidatus Geothermarchaeota archaeon
GAAGATGACGCCTTCGTAGGGGCTCCAGCCGCACTTGCTGTGGAGATCGTCCCCCTTGACCTTCTTCTCAAGCTTGGGGTCCACCAGCACCAGGTCGGCGTCGGAGCCGATGGCCACCGCCCCCTTCCGCGGATACAGGCCGAAGATCTTGGCGGGTGAAGTGGAGAGCACCTGGCTGAGCCTCTCGATGGTGATCCTCCCCTTCGATACTCCTTCGCTGAGCATGAGGGGAAGCATGGTCTCGACGCCTGGGACCCCTCCCCAGGCCTCCCAGATGTCGCTCCAACCGACCTCCTTCTCCTCCCGTGTGCCGGGCGCGTGGTCTGAGGCCACGATGTCGACCGACCCGTCCCTTAATCCCTCCCATAGGGCGGTGATGTCTTTGCCGGTTCGGAGGGGCGGGTACATCTTCAGGTACGGCCCGAGGCGTTCCACGTCCTTCTCGGTGAAGTGGAGGTACTGTGGGCAGGTCTCAGCTGTGACGTTCAGACCGCTGCCCTTCGCCTCCGCCACCGAGGCCGCTCCTTCTCTGGTGGTCATGTGGACGATGTGGACGTGGACGCCTGACTGGGCGGACAGGCGTATCACCCGGGAGATTGCTTCGGCTTCGGCTGCCCTCGGTCTGGCTCTGGTTGGTGCCGTCGGGTCTTTCTTCCCTTCGCTCTTCGCCCTCTCGGTGAGACGGGAGACGGTCCGGTTGTTCTCTGCATGAACGTTGAGCACGCCGTTGACCCCTGCTACGGCCTCCATGATCTCCATGAGCGTCGCATCGTCGACGAAGAAGGGCTCGCAGGTGTAGGCCTTGAAGGAGAGAACTCCGTACCCTGCGGCCTCTTGGATCTTCCCGACCTTGTCTTGGGTGATCATTCCCGAGTGCAGGGAGAAATCCACCAGCGACTCGGCTTCACCGATTCTTATCTTCTCGGCTAGGTATGGCGGAACGACCGCCTCTCGGAGGGGCATGTCAATGAATGTTGTGACGCCGCCAGCCGCTGAGGCTTGGCTGCCCGTCCTGAAGTCCTCCCTGTACGAGTAGTCCGGGTCGAAGATGTGGGTATGTCCATCCACTACTCCCGGCACCACCAATCTGCCCTCAGCGCGTATCACTCTCTCGGCCTTCGGGAGGTTCGCGGGGAGCCCCACAGCCACAATCTTTCCCTCGTCCACAGCGATTCCTGTTTCTAGGACACCCGTCGGGGTGACGACGGTGCCGCCCTCGATCACGACGTCGACGGGCATCGCATCGGCCAACCCAAGTCAGTGGCGTAGGATTCCCACAGTTTCCCGCGTCAACGTCTCAGCCGCCTCCGACCGGCGGGAAGATGGCGATTACGTCATCTTCTCCAAGCGGCTTCTCCAGGTCTGTTTTCGGGTCGAGGCCGCGACCGTTGACGAGGATCCTGTAGTAGGGTCTCAGTTCCCCCGTCTGTGGGTCGTAGACCGCGTCCACGAACTTCTTGCCGAACCTTTCGGTGAGTTGACCTAGCACTTCGGATATGTTCTCAGCCGCGAGGTCTATCTCCTTGGTGCCCGTTATCTCTCTGAGGGTAGTGAACAGTTTGACCTTGGCTCTAGCCACTGCTAGCACCCTCTGAGTAGTCCTCCCCCATTTGGGCAGGTATCCTCTCCGCGTGCTCCCGCCTCTTGATGGGTGGAAGCCCGTCGGCCTTGACGTATTCGAGCGCGTCCGTGGGGCAGATCTCTACGCACTCTGGCTTGCCGTCGCAGGCGTCGCACTTTATCACACTGAGTGTCTCGGGATCTATGAAAATCCCTCCGAGGGGACAGGCCGTCACGCAGATCCTGCACCCGATGCACTTGCCGTAGTCTATCATCACCGCGCCCGTCTCTCGGCTCCGGTAGAAGGCGTCGACAGGGCACACCTCAGCACATGGCGGATCTGTACAGTGGACACACAGCACCGGAACGTCGACGTCGGTGAGGCCCCAGCTAACCACCCGCACCCTTGACTCGGAGGGCTGAAGCCTCTCCTCGTGGTAGTCTGAGCAGGCGGTTTCACAGAGCAGGCAGCCGACGCATTGGTCGGGGTCTACGAGCATCGCCTTTTGGAGCAGGTCAATGCGCCTCGAAGCTTATCGCCCTTTCTGGGCATATTGTGATGCACAGTCCGCAGCCGTAGCACTTGTCCCTGTCTATCCTTGCCTTGACTTCCTCGGTGCCGCCCTCCACGGCTCCGTAGATGCACGGCTTGACGCAGAGGCCGCAGGCCTTGCAGAGGTCCTCGTCGACGTAGGCCGGCACAGCCTGGGTTCTGAGGGGCTCCTCCGGGAGGTGTTCGAGGGCGACTCCCCTTATGTCATCGACGGAGCGGTAGCCGTGCTCCTCGAGGAACCGACCGATCTCTCTGGACACCCTACCGAAGATCGAGGGTCCTTCTAGGATGGCTCCCGTGCATATCTGGACAGCGGAGGCTCCCGCCATGATGTGTTCCACGGCATCCTGTCCGCTCGTGATCCCACCCACTCCTATGACGGGTATGTCAACGGCTCTGGCGATGTCGGCTACGCACCTGACCGCGAGGGGTTTGATGGCCGGTCCAGAGAGCCAGCCGTATCCTCCCTCGCCTCCTACGACCGGCTTTCCGGTCTCGATGTCTATGTGGAGGCAGGGCCCCAGGCTGTTTATCGCGACTATGCCGTTGACTCCTAGTCTCTCCAGCTCTTTGGCGAACTCGGTTAGGTTCATGATGTGGGGGCTGACCTTCGCGAATATGGGGACCTCGACGGCATCTCTCAGCGCCCGGGCGGTGTCGAGTATAGGGCGGTAGTCGAAGCCTAGGTAGTGTAGGGAGAACTCTATCCCGTCGACCCCGGCCTCCTCCACTAGGGGTCCGATGGTGCTCAGCTCCTCGCCTGTGTAGCCTATGCTGGCTATCAGGGGCAGACCCGTTCCCTTGGCTATCTTGTACTCTTTCTCGAGCCACTGGCTGTAGGGAATGTCGGACCAGAGCTCTGCGTTGAGCATCCCGCGCACGATGGTCGTGTTCGCCTTGGTTATGCGAGTCAGTCGGCTGTTCAGAGCCAAGGTGGTGTAGCTCAGGACTTCACCGCGATCCAGGGCCGCCATGCTGGGCCTGGGCACGGCGGCGGCCTCTATCGAAATCGTTTTCGCTATCAGTCCACCGGCGCCTCCTGCGGCTGCTTTGACCATTGCCTCTCCGTCCTTGGTAGGTGGACCGGCCGCTGCGATGACAGGGTTTCTGAGTTCGATTCCAGCGATCTCTGTGGAGAGGTCGACCATCCTACGCCACTACCCTTTCCTTCTTGCCAAGGGTCTCCGCGACCCGTTCTAGACCCACGTGCTCCAGCGAGGACCGTGTGGGCAGACCGGTCTCGATGTCCCAGTCCCTCAACCTATAGTATTCGTCCAGCATGACATCCAGTTCGCAGACATGGCCCTTTCCGGGGCCGTGGGGCATGGGCTCCTTTAGGAAGCGCTTGGGCAGGGTGTCGTCTCTCTTGTCCAGGCCTTCTCGGATGTTGAAGGACCTTCTGAGCGAGACTATTCTCTCGGCTGTCAGGCGCACCTCGGAGATGTTGGCATACTCCTCCATGCCGGTCCGTGGGGGGATCACCCTGGCGAAGTCGTCGAAGTAGTAGATAGGTGGCCACATGGTGCCGTACTTGCAGATTATCAGGGAGTCTGTGAGGACGTAGAGGTCCTCCACGTCTTTGACTATGAGCGCCTTGTAGGTGGTCGAGAGGAGGTTCTGGATCTCTTCCAGTTTCTCGCTACCGAAGCGGTCCTCGATCACCTCGGAGTAGCCTATCTCCTCTAGGCTGCTCAGAGCTGTGAGATGGTCCGCGCCCCTCGCGGCAATGGCGTGCGTCAGGCCTACCGACTGCTGGGCCCTGCCGTCCTGGCCCGAGACCTCTAGGCCCTTCACGTGCATCGCGTACCTGTCTGCTCCTTTGCCGATGGCTTGGGCGGCACGATCGACGCCCTCTGAGAGGATCTTGCCTAGGCCTTCTCGTCTGACTATCTTGTGAATGAGATCGATTACCGCTGAGGAATTGCCCCAGCTGAGGTCGAGGCCGTCGGCATCCTCCTTGGTGAGGATTCCCTTCTCGTAGCACTCCATGGCGAAGGAGACCACCTTCCCGCACGATATGGTGTCGATGCCGTAGAGGTTGCAGAGAAGGTTCGCGTGGATTATGGCCTCCATGTCGGCGCTTGAGCAGTTCGAACCCAGGGCCATGATGCTCTCATACTCGGGTCCGCCCGTGATCGTTGCTCCAAATCTGCCCTTGTCGATGCGGGAGATATACTTGCACTGGATCGCGCAGGAGAAACATGACCCGCGTGAGGCCCTGTACCGTTCCCTGATCAACTCCCCCGATATCTTCTCCGCCTCATCGAAGACGCCCGTCCAGTGGTTCTTCGTCGGGAGTCTGCCGATCTCGTTCTCGAGCATGACGAGGCAGGGAGTCCCGTACCTGCCTAGAGAGCTCTGGCTCATCTCCAGCCATCTCCCTGTGGTCACCTTTTTGTAGCGCTCCGTGGCGGCCTCCATGTAGCCTTCCGGGTCGTAGGGCTCTACAGATCCCGTTCCGCGAACGGCCACAGCCTTCAGGTTCTTGGAGCCCATCACGGCGCCCATGCCGGACCTCCCTGATACGTGGTAGAACTCGTTGGCGATGCAGGCGTACATCACCGTGTTCTCGCCGCCGAGCCCGATGCACGCCACCTTGACCGTCTCGTCGCCGGCCTGCTCGCGTATGGCTATCGTGGTCTGGCTGGTGTCCTTTCCCCACAGGTGGTCGGCCTTGGTGATCTCGACCTGTTCATCGTCGATGAAGACGTAGACGGGGCTCGGAGCCCTTCCCTGGAAGACTATCATGTCGTAGCCCGCGTACTTGAGCTCCGCTCCCCACGTTCCCCCGGAGTGGGCTTCGCCCCAGTGGCCGAGGGGTGACTTTGCCGCCACTGTGAATCTGCCGGAGGGGGAGAAGAAGGCTCCGGTGATGGGTCCTGTGGCGAAGATCAGTCGGTTGTCGGGGCCGAGGGGGTCTGTTTCCTCGGAGACCTCGTCCCAGAGGATCTTTGCGCAGAAGCCCAGGCCTCCTAGGTAGTGTCTGGCCATGTCGGGAGGCAGTGGTAAAGTTTTCACCGAGCTTCGGGTGAGGTCTACCCTGAGGTACTCTCCGGTGTACCCCTTGTATTTCAAGTTAGGCCCTCCTGCTCCTGTTGGTTAGTTGCATGGCTTCGCGGAGCCTGACGGCTTCCGCCCCCTTTATCATGATGTTTACTCTGTCTGCTCGGGCGTAGACTATTGCGTCTCTGGGGCAGTACTCCACGCATGGGGGGTTCCCGTTGCAGAGGTCACACTTGATGATGTCTGAGGTCAGTGGGTCGATGGAGACGGCTCCAAAGGGGCAGGCGAGGACGCAGTTCCTGCATCCTATGCAGGCACCTTCGTCGAAGAGGACGACCCCGTCTAGGGCATCGATGTAGAGGGCTGCGGTCGGGCATGCCTCCATGCATAGGGGCACTGTGCAGTGGCGGCAGGCCACGGGTATGCTCACTCCTTGTTGCTCGTCCTCCAGTATGGTGATCCGGGACCTCTTGGGGTTGAAGCTTCTGGTCTTCTCGAAGGAGCAGACGAGCTCGCAGATGTGGCAGCCGGTGCACCTTTCCGGGAAAGTGATGAGAACCCTGTTCACTGGAGGGCCTCCATTTCAGAGTGAATTTGTGTGGACGCGCCTTAAGGATGTGATGTACTTGCTCCACTTGCAGGGCAAGAACGACGCGTCTGGTGGCGCGTGAGGCCTAGTGACCTCTGACCCGGTCGATCTGAGGCTCTGCGCTGCGTAGCCTGTCCCACAGTCGACTGATTGTCTTGTGGACTTTGGCGGTCTCCTTCTCTTCGTCGATCCCAACCAGCTCCCTATCCCTGAGTATCACCTCTCCGTCCACGATGACAGCGTCGATGTCTCCAGCGTTGCAGGTATACGTGAGGTGTCCTAGGACCGAGTTCGCGTTGATGGGGCTGGGCTTCACCTTCGGTTCGATCAGCACGAGGTCCGCCCGTTTTCCAGACTCGATGGACCCGATCTCAGTGTCAAGGCCGTAGAGCTTTGCTCCGTTCATGGTGGCCATCTCTAAGACGTCTTGGAGGGTGATTGCCCCCGGATCCCTCCTGTGGACCCTGTGGATGAGGAAGGCGCTGCGCATGTTCTCGAAGGGCTCGAAGATGTATCCGTCGTCTCCGAGGCCGACGTTTACTCCCTTCTCTAGCATGTCCGGCACGGGAGCCACGCCGACGGCGTTGAGGGAGTTGCTCATCGGGTTGTGGGCGACGCCCGCTTTGGTGTTGGCGATGAGGTCCACCTCGCGGGTGGAGACGTTGACGCAGTGGGCAAGGACCGTTCTCGGGCCGAGGATGCCCAGCCGCTTGAACCTCTCCACGGTTCTCTCGCCGTACCTTTCCAGGTTGTGGTAGACGTCTCCCAGTCCCTCGGCCGTGTGGATCGTGAAGGGTGCGTCGAGCTCTTCGGCCACTTGGAATGCTCGCCTGATGTGGTCGTCGGTGACGGTGAATGAGGCGTGGACGCTGACCATGCCCTCTACCAAGCTCCGGTTCTGCCCCTTCGCTTTCTTGATGAACCTCTCGTTCTCGTTGATCCCTTCGTTGCCTTCTTTCTCCGAGTGTCTCTCGGTCGACTCGAAGGCGAGGACGCCCCTTATCCCGACCTCTCGGACGGCCTTCTCTATGTGGTCGAGAACGCCGTTGATAGAGTTGGGGCCGCTCCAGGTGTCTGCGAAGCAGGTGACTCCGTGCTTTGCGTAGGTCAAGGCTGCCGATAGGGCCGTGGCGTAGGCGTCGTTCTTGGTTAGGAGTTCGTCGAGGCTCCACCAGATCCTCTGGAGGTTCTGAGTGAAGTCAGTGGGGGGCTCTATGTCCAGCGAGGCCCCTCTGAGGGCCATTCCGTAGAGGTGGGTGTGGGATGAGATGAATCCAGGCATCACTATCCTGCCCTTGGCGTCGATCTGCTCCTCGCTGTCACGGGCGTACTCGTCTACAAGCTTTGAGGTTCTGCCTACGTCCTCGATCTTTCCATCCTTGAGGTAGACGGCCCCGTCCTCGATTATTCTACGCTCCTCGTCCATTGTGACGATCAAACCATTCACGACGAGAGAACCCATACCGTCTACCTCAAGGTACTATGATGGTCATCTGACTTGGTTAAGAGGTTTCCTTCTGGACACGTGGTTCGGGCCTGTGACTCGCGAACAACCTCAGAGGCTGTCTCAGACTTCAGGGTTTCCAAATTCTAGAATAGGAGCATTAATCTAGCCTTCCATCCCTGTGAGAACTGAAATTGAAGGGCAATCCACGGATGGTGTTGCTTCTCCTGGTCGTGTTGTCGACCATGTCTGTCTTAGTCGCCCCATCCGCCAATGGGATCGGGCCATCACCTACGCTTCCACCTGCCCCATCCGTCGAAGCCTGGCCGGACTTCGAAGCAGCACAATTCGAACCCATCGAGTTCCGTAGCTCGTGGAGTCCCTTCTACTCCCCCTTCATCCTCCCCCTGGCAGTAGCTGCAGCGGGGGCTCTCGTCGCGGGCATCCTCATCGGATTGAAAGCTGGGGCAACCTTCAATCGTTGCGGGCCATCACAGGCTACCCACTCACATACCTCGCGGAGACTGTTCAGCTAGTTCTCAGAAATCTAGAATTGAACAAGTAGGCTCCTCTCAACGCGGGAGGAACTGTTCAACTCCGTTTCTCTGGATAACCGGCTCCCGCAATCGTAGGTGCCAAGGGCATTCGCTCTTGAGGCAGAGACCTATGTCTTCGCACTTCTGACCTCGACCAGAACCGACCTGCAGTGGTCCTTGACCCTGACCGACCTGTAG
>JAUWBL010000048.1 GCA_030601715.1 Candidatus Geothermarchaeota archaeon
TTGCACGCCGAGAGCCAACCCCGTTACCACAACCGCTGGCAACGCCTCTGGAACCGCCGCCACAGCGAGGCTGATCCCCCACACCACCATCTCCGGGATGGTGTGGCCGCGCAGCAGGCCCGCCGACGCCACAATGATGGAGACAAGGATGAAAGTCACTCCCAGCCATTTTCCGACCTCATCCAACTTCACCTGGAGAGGCGTTTTCTTCTTCTCTGTCTCTTGCAGAAGGCCCGCTATCTTGCCGAACTCTGTGCGCATCCCGGTGCCTACGACGACTCCTCGCCCCGAGCCGAATGTGACCACGGTTCCCATGAAAGCCATGTTCCTCCTGTCCGCGACGGGAACCACGGCATCCAACGGTTTCACGTTTTTTGAGACGGGGACGGATTCGCCGGTTAGGGGAGCCTCGTCCAGCTTCAGGTTGGAGGATCTGATCAATCTCACGTCGGCAGGCACCTTGTCGCCGACTCTGAGGAGGCTTACGTCGCCAGGTACGAGATCCCTGGCAGGAATTTTCTTTTCCAGGCTGTCTCGCACGACGATGGCGGAAGGGGCGGCGAGGCGCTTCATCGCCTCAATAGCCTTTTCTGCTCTGAACTCCTGGACGAAGCCTATCACAGCGACAGCGATGAGAATCAATAGGATTACGATGGTCTCCAGCACGTTTCCGACAAGGGCGGAGGCCGTCGCCGCTATGATCAGTATAACTACAAGGAAATTCTTGAACTGTGAGAGGAATAACCCGAGGGATGAACCCCGCTTTCTCTCTACGAGTTCGTTGGGGCCGAATCTCGCGAGTCTGCTCTGCGCTTCGGTTCCAGAAAGCCCGCTCGTAGCGTCGGAGCCTAGCTCCTCGACGACTGTGTCAACCGGGTGGCGATGCCAGTCTCTGGTCGTGCTCTCCGCCAACCGTTCGTCACTCCTCCCTCCCCACTACGTTATGAGGTAGACAGACTTTGTGTAGGAGTCAGAGTCGGGGTGAGGGGCAGCTCTCAATGTTCTCTTCTACCTCAGGGCGTGGATCGACCCAACTGAATACCTAGTGAATGGGTCAACATGGATAAAGGAGAACGGGCTGAATAGTACGTTATTTGCCCGAAAGCCTAGACTGAGGGAGATAGATGTCAACTAGGAGAAAGGAGTTTCTGGAATACTCCCTTGAGATCTTGATCTACTTCTCCCTGGTGGTCGTATACTTCTTCTTGGTTCTGGCCCTGCTGGCGGATCCCCTCTTCAGCCTCTTTCAGAGTGACCTGGTCTTCTATTCTGTCCTAGGTCTCTCGCTCTTGGTGGGGCAGGGAGTGTTGCTGGAATACGTGACTTCCCAAATCATAAAGAGAATAAAGGTGCGCTGAGTTGAACTTCCCCGTCGCCGGCGTGGATATCCCCGTGATTTACTTAGTCTTGATAGGTTTCATAGTCGGGGTCTTGGCGGGGTTCTACGGCGTCGGCGGGGGGTCCAAAACCGGACCCCTCATGTTGTTCATCGGTGTCAAGGCACGTTTCGTCATTGGCACGGATCTTGCCCACATGGTGGGCAAGTCCATCGTCGCCCTTAGGAGACATCACGCCCTTGGACACGTCGACATGAAGCTTGCGATCCTAATGACACTCGGGACCATCCCCGGGATCGAGGTCGGAGCCAACATAGTGCAGATCCTAGAGGCAGCCGGAAGCCTAGACCTCTTCTTCTCCGTATCCCTTATCGTGATCCTGTCAGCTATGTCCGTCTTCGTGTTTTGGGAGAGCAGGAAGGCCCACAAGTTACTCAGGGAGGATGACATCGACGCAAGAGACGTGGTGGCCTTCCAAGGGGTCTCCAAGAGGGTGAAGACGCTGAGACTACCACCCATGATCTCCCTCAAAACATCTGGCATAAAGGAGATATCCGTCTGGATCATCATTCTGGTTTCCTTTGCGACCGGCGTGCTGACCGGGTTCTTAGGCGTAGGTGGAGGGTTTGTGAGGATGCCCGTCTTGGTATATGTCTTAGGTGTCCCTACCCACGTGGCCGTTGGAACGGACCTATTTGAGATAGTTATCTCAGCTGGCTATGGAACCTTCACCCACGCTTTGAAGGGAAATGTTGACTTCCTTATGGCGTTGGTGATGCACACGGGAGCGGCTATTGGAGCCCAGATCGGAGCCACCCTGACAAAGTATGTCAGAGGTCCGAGGATAAGGCAAGTGTTTGGGCTTTTTCTCCCTGTCGGAGCTATTCTAGTCTTGTACACGCTGTTGACTTGAGGTGCTCTCGGTTGAGGAATGTGCTGTTCCTTGTCGATCGACATAGGTATGGCGAAAGCGCCGTCGATTTCTCCCTCTCATTCCTGAAGGAGATGAACGTAAAACTGGTTATGGTGTCCAGAACGCCGGACATGAAGAGGCTGGAGAAGCTGTCAACCAAGCTTCGTGAAGCCGGGAACGATGTTCGGACGGAGGTGTTGAAGGAGGGCTATGCTCCTGCTTTCAGAGAGAGCAAGGAAGGCTACGATCTGGTGATCTTCGAGCGAAAGGAGAAGGCGTTCTCACAGCACATCCTCTCCGGCGTGTCCGAGGCGATACTAGGCCCCCCGGTCGTACGTATCTTGGCGGCTTCCGAGACCCCGGTTCTTCGCATAGAAAAGGAGAGCAGAGCGCTTGAGAAGGTTTTGATCCTTGTGGACGGGTCTGTGGGGAGCATCTGGGCTGTGGAGGATGGTGGAGAGATCGCGAGCTTGGCGGGAGCCGAGGTGACGGTCCTGTTGGTGGTCCCTCAGATTCCCGTCATGTTCACGGGGCTTGAGGAGATGGAGGAGAACGTGGAGGAGATGCTACACACTAGGACGATTGAGGCGAGGACGCTGAGGAGGGCGGTGAGGGCGTTGACAAAGCTAGGCGTCAAGGCCCGTTTGAAGATCAGGCGTGGAGAGGCATCCGACGAGATTCTGGAGGAAATAGGGTCTGGCTACTATGACCTCGTCGTCCTCGGCACCAGGCGTCTGGCATCCAGGAGGAAGTATATCTTTGGGAGCGTCGCTCAGGAGATTCTCTCCCGGACTAGTTTACCTCTGTTGCTGGTGAAGATCGGGTGACCCAGGAGCGCTACTTCAGATACGGCGTCGCCGCGTTTCATCTGACCAGGTGACGGCTCCGCGCAACAACAGACGCTGGGCATATCCTTATGCGCATGAAGCGATAAGGTTTGTGGACCCCTGAACCGTTTCCCCGTCTGTTGGACGCGAAGGGTTTGGTTCGGGCAGAGGTGTCCAATCTTGAAAGTTGAAGAGATAAAGACAGTCGCCGTTTTGGGCGCGGGAACGATGGGCCACGGGATCGCTCAGATAATCGCTATGGAGGGAATCGATGTGGTCATCCGAGACATCGACCAGAGATTCCTCGACAAGGCGACGGAGGGGATCAAGTGGAGCTTGGGCAAGCTGGTGGAGAAGGACCGAATCTCAATTGAAAAGAAAGAGGAGGCCCTAGGCCGGATCGGGACAACCCTGGATCTGAGAGAGGCTGTGGCCGACGCCGATTTCGTGGTTGAAGCGGTGCCGGAAAAGCTGGAACTCAAAAAGGAGATTTTCGAGGAGATCGACAAGTTCGCGCCAGGTCACGCTATCTTCGCCACCAACACCAGTACCTTGCCCATCACGGAGATCGCGGAGTCGACCGGCAGGCCCGACAGGGTTGTAGGCATGCACTTCTTCAATCCTCCTCAACTGATGCCTTTGGTCGAAGTGATAAGGGGGGACAAGACCAGCGACGAAACCCTCTCGACGACGGTCGCGCTGGGCAAGAGACTGCGGAAGGAGACAGTCGTCTGCGGAAAGGACATCCCCGGCTTCATTGTCAACAGGATCCTCGGCCCTCTCCTGAACGAGGCTGCCTGGATGTTAGAGAGGGGGGAAGCATCCCGCGAGGAGATCGACTCCGCCTCGAAGTACCGCCTTGGATTGCCCATGGGCCTGTTGGAGCTAGCCGATTACTCCGGCATCGACGTGATCCACAGCATATCGAGCTTCTTCAAAGGCCGAGGGCTCGTCACCTCTCTCCCCAAGGTGTGGGGCGAGTACGTGGAGAAGGGCTGGCTGGGACGGAAGACGGGGAGAGGGTTCTACGAGTACCGAGCCGAGAAGGGCTGGGAGAGGCCTAAGATACCGACCGACGCCGGGCAGAAGATAGACCTAACCAGGATGATGGCTCCCGCGGTGAACGCCGCCGCCTACATCGTGAGAGAGAAGGTGGCCACGGTAGAGGATGTGGACAAGTCGGTTAAGCTCGGCCTCGGCTTCCCTAGGGGCATCCTTCAAATGGCCGACGAGTTTGGCTTGGAAGGCGTCTTGGAGACCCTGAGGGACTTACACGATAAACACGGCGACGAGATGTACAATCCGGACCCCCTGCTGACGGGATACGTGGGGAAGGGGCGGACGGGGAAGGATGCCGGGCAAGGGTTCTACGACTACCACGTGGTGGAGAAGAAGTTCGAGAACATTCGGCTGAGGGTCGAGAAGGATGACAAGATCGCCTGGCTCATTCTGAACAGGCCCCACCGGCTGAACACCCTGAACAAGGAGATGATAGAGGAGATGTCTCGGGCCTTGCGGGAGTTAGGAGAGGACAACGATGTGAGAGTCGTGGTTCTGAGGGGAGAAGGAGACAGGGCCTTCTCGGCTGGAGCCGACATATCCGCCTTCGTCGGGGTGACGCCCCTCACAGGCGCAAAGCTCGCCAGGATGGGTCAACGGCTGTTCACCGAGATCGAGGAGTTCCCCAAGCCCGTGATAGCGGCCATCGACGGCTTCGCCTTGGGCGGCGGGTGCGAGATGGCCTTGGCCTGCGACTTCAGGATCGCCAGCGACAGATCCCAGCTGGGTCAGCCCGAGATCGGCTTGGGCTTGATCCCCGGGTGGGGCGGAACCCAGCGGCTCCCCCGACTCGTGGGTCTGGCGAAGGCCAAGGAGCTGATCATGCTGGGGGACAGGATCTCTGCTGATGAGGCGAGGAGGATAGGCTTGGTCACCTTGGTGGTCCCAAGCGACAGGTTTCAGGAGGACGTTCGGAACTTCGCCTTGAAGCTGGCCGCGGGGCCGCCTGTCGCCCTGAAGCTGGCGAAGAGGTGTCTGAACAAGGGGACTCAGGCTCGGCTGGATATCGGCCTCGACCTAGAGGCAGAGGCCTTCGCCGCGATCTTCGCCACGGAAGACGTGATGG
This sequence comes from Candidatus Geothermarchaeota archaeon, assembly GCA_030601715.1. Classification (GTDB taxonomy): domain Archaea; phylum Thermoproteota; class Nitrososphaeria; order Geothermarchaeales; family JAUWBL01; genus JAUWBL01. Next base: position 5,203 of record JAUWBL010000048.1, read on the forward strand.
AGGGTGTGGAAGCCTTCTTCTCCAAGAGGAGGCCAAAGTTCAAGGGCGAGTAGCTACTCCAGTTTGCTGCAAGTCCGTTGTATGCTAGCGCAGATCCTCCATGATCTAGTGAAACCATGATAGTGGATGTCCACGTCCATCCCTTCAGGTCTGTAACAGAGGAGCAACTCATCGGCCAGATGGATCGAGCCGACGTCGACTACGCCGTGCTCCTAGCTATCGACGTAGACGCCTCCGATGTGGGGCGCCCTGAAGTGTTGTCGAAGATACTGAAGCGTCTTCGCTCGAGTCCTGAATACCGGTTTGACTCATGGGGGCTCCTTTCGTCCCTTGGGGTGAACGATGTCACTGGACTCCGAAGGCTCGCGGAGAACAGCTTGCCTCAGGTGCGGGTCACGAACCGGGAGGTGAAGGAGTGGGTCGACCGTTTCCCGAATCGGTTTGTGGGGTTCGGCTCGGTCAACCTCTGCAAGGACGCTCGATATGTGAAGGAGGGACTGGAAGAGATCCTACGCATCGGTCTCTTAGGCGTCAAAGTCTTGCCCACGGTTCAGTTCTTCAATCCCTCCAAGTCAAGGAACTTCTCCACTTTGTGCGACTTCTGCGAGAGAAACAAGATGATTCTGATGTGTCACACCGGATGCGATCCCGGCCCCTTCGAGATCCCCGAACTCTCCGCTGATGCCAATCCCAAGTTCTTGGATGGCCCCCTGGGACGATACGACGTCAAGACGGTACTGGCTCACATGGGGTCCTACAGCGCCTTCCACCCCGGAATCTGGCTCAAGGAGGCCTTGAAGCTCGGAGAGAAACACGAAAACGTGTGGGCTGACGTGGCCGCCGTTCCCTTCCTGTTGTCGGAGAGAAACAGCGTGGAGAAGATTCGAGCAAGCTTTGGCTTCGACCGGGTTCTGTTCGGTTCGGACTATCCGGCTGTCGCCGGACGAGATATGGGGAGCTCGATATCAGCTATCCAGAGTTCCCCCTTCCTCTCAACCAAGGAGAAGGAGAAGGTTCTCGGCGAGAACGCGAGGCGATTGTTGAACCTCTAGCGTCGACGCTTTCGCGGTACTCCGTCATCCAAGGCGTCTGCGGGCTCCCGATGCCTAAGGCCTGACCCCCTTGCGGTCTTGCACCTGGGGGAAGGTGCCCCGATCGGCTGATATGGCTTCTTCGCTAGGTGCTATCGGAAGATGCCGGCAACGACCCTGAAGGGCGTCTCAAGGGTGCTCCTAAGGCGGCTGAGCCGGAGCTGTTCGAGCGCCTCCTGGATCCGGGCGAGTTCGTTCTCCCCTGGCTCCCAGTTTAAGGAGGCGACGTTCTCCTCGAGCTGACCCACGCTCTTCGCTCCAGGGATCGCGGCTACGGTGGGGGTTCTCATCAGCCAGTTGAGGGCTACCTGAGCGATGGTCTTCTTTCTGTGGTCACCTATGGCTTGGAGGACATCGAGGAGCTTTCGGGTGCGCCTGAGGTTAACGGAGGAGAAGAGGGGGTTGGCCGCTCGGACCGAGCCCCTGGGAGGGTTCTCGGGTGTGTACTTCCCGGTTAGAGCCCCCTGGGCTAGGGGGCTGTAGGCTAGTATGGTGATCTTCTCCTTCTCGCAGTAGGGTAGCAAGTCCTTCTCGACGCCCCGTTGGAGCATGTTGTACTTGACCTGGTTGGAGACGATCTCCTCCCTCGCGAGGGCCTCCTGGGCTGACTTGAGGCGGGAGAGGCCGAAGTTGCTGACGCCGATGTGTCGGACCTTGCCCTCCTTCACCAGCCTCTCCATGGCCCTCATGGTTCGTCTGATGGGTATGATGGGGTTGGGCCAGTGGATCTGGTAGAGGTCTATGGCGTCGATGTCGAGCCTCCTGAGGCTCCTCCGGGCCGCCTTGAGGACGCTGCCGTGGAGGAGGTGATGGGGGGAGACCTTGGTCGCCACGAAGGCCTCGTCTCTTCTCCCCCGGATGGCCTCGCCCAGGATCTCCTCCGACAACCCTCCGCCGTACATCTCAGCGGTGTCGAAGAGGTTGGCCCCCAGGTCGAGGGCGCGTTCCACTATCTTGAGGGCTTCCTCCCGGCCGAAGTCTCGGCCCCATCCCCAGCCCTTGGATCCGAACTGCCACGTTCCCAGCCCGACGGGAGAGACGCTTATTCCGCTTGTTCCGAGCTCCGTGTGTTTCATGGTCGGTTGACTCGTCGTGCTCTGGTTTCACCGTAGGGACGAAAAGCTTCTCCGTCTTCTGCCACTTCGAGTCCTAAGCCTATCTCGT